>JAADCZ010000172.1 GCA_013154175.1 Thermodesulfobacteriota bacterium | reverse complement strand
GGTGTTGCCGTTGAGACCTTTCCATGCCACATAGCAAGCTTGCCAGTTGCCGTAAATATCCAGTGCCATGCAGCAAGAAGGGCATCTGCACGTTTTGAAAATGGCACCTGGATTGGAGATGGCGACAAGGTCTGCGACCTTGTAAAGGGCGACTCCTTCAAGACAGGAGGCATCTTCCGTGATGCCACACGCCTGGAGCTTCCCCTTAGAAAGGACGATGTGCTGCGGCTAAAGGCAGGGGAGTGGGTGCTTCTAAACGGCTCCCTCCTTACAGGCCGCGACCAGACACACAGACGGCTTTGTCAGTTCATAAGGGAAGGGCGCAAGCTTCCAGTGGACCTCCACGGCCAGCTGATTTATTACGTTGGCCCAACCCCTGCACCTCCCGGCCATGCAGTTGGCGCTGCCGGCCCAACCACCAGCTACCGCATGGACGCCTACACCCCCATGATTCTGGATCAAGGCGTGCTCGGGCTGATGGGTAAAGGCAAAAGGAGTCCACGGGTCAGAAGGGCCATAAAGAAGTATGGTGCAGTCTATCTCGCAACCATTGGGGGTGCCGGGGCATATCTGTCTGATGCAGTTGAAAGCGCCACCCTCGTTGCCTTTGAAGACCTAGGCCCAGAGGCACTTTTCAGATTCCAGGTAAAGGATTTCCCTGCAATAGTAATCAACGATTCCCAGGGCAATGACTATTACGAAATGGTGATGCAGCAAGTGCCCTAGGTGTTTGCTAACCTACTGAATTTATTTCTAGTTTTGTTCTAGGGACCCTGCCTGAATGAGGTGGTATATCATTTAAAGTGCGCCGCTTGCAGGGTTTTTAACCTTCCACCGTCTGCCTTGATAGGTTTCTTAACTCTTTTTGCACCCTTTCTGCCAAAAACATTTTCAGAAGCGACTGGTATGGAACATCCTTCTTATTTGCCAGAAGTTTGAGGTCATTCAAAAGAGTTTCTGGCAGCCTTAAAGATATGGTCTTCACTGAGGGCTTTAGATTGGGCATGATTAACCGCTCTCCACTGCTCCAATCTATGTATTCAGTGGAATCATTCGACGCCCAAAATTCCCTTTCTTGCTCCTCATTATCAAATTGAGGTATGTTTTTACTCTTCATCATAGGTTCCTGTAAATTGCTCTTTCCTTTCGGCTCATGTCCCTTGCTGAAATAACCCTGATCTTTGTGCCCCTTATGGTGAAAACGATGAAAAGCATCCGTCCAAGGTCTGTATGACCCAAGGCATAGAATCTATCTTCCGTGTCTGAATGCCTTTCATCAAAGTGAACAATAAGTGGCCTATTGAAAAAAATCTGCTCACATTCAGAATTTGTGACCCTATGCTTCAACCAATTCTTATCCTTGTTCCCTTTATCCCACTCAAACCCTGTACACTTAAGCAAAAGGGCCTTAACCGTATCATCCATACATAGAGTATATGTCTCTTATATACAAAAAGCAAGAAAGAATCCCTTTGGATTGGCACGTAATGGATCATTAAATTCCTTTGTTGGAATTTTGATTAAAAAGGCTCGAGAGTTTAGCCAGCTTTTTGGGCAACAAGCACCAGGTTTTTGCCTATAGGTGGTGGAAGTGCTCTTTCAATGGGTTTTATGAGGGGGACAACGAGTTTGTCGTAAAGGGAGACATTTGCCTTGGTTGGAATCTGTTTCAGCAGGACAAAGGCGACGAACCAGGGAATTATTCCAAGTATATCAAAGTATTTTGCCTTTTTTATTGAAAAGCCGGCTGAGCTAACTACATCTACAAGCTCGCCTTTTGAGTAACGCCTAACGTGCCCCACCTTTTTATCTAGCTCACTGTAAAGAAAGGAGAGGGCTGGAACAAAAATAAGAAGGTGCCCTGAGTCTTTAAGGGTGCTGTGGGCATGACAAAGGGCTCCCCTATCATCCTCTATGTGCTCGAGGACGTTGATGTAGCAGACTGTATCAAAGTGATTGTTGAATTTGGCCGAGTGGTCTTCGAAAAAGCCATTTATGGCCCTCACCCGGCTTTCACCAGCGAGGTTTTTCTGAAGAAGGGGAAACATATTCCTTGAAGGCTCAAAGGCAACAAGGTTTCTAATTGGCCTTTTTAGAAGAAGCCTTGAGAAGTTTCCGATCCCTGCCCCTATTTCCGCTATATCCTTTCCTAAAAAGGGAGAAAACTCTTCGAGAATCCAGTTGTAGTAGTTTGTGGCAAAGGAAAGTGCCTCAAGATCCTTGCCAAAGTAAAGGTCATTGTTGGAAGATGGATTTGTCATGTCCGGGCTTGGTTACGCTAAGTATTTAAATGGGTATAAGAGTCTAAGAAAATCATCCAACTGAAATAGTCAGTGTCACGCAGCTAGCTGGGAGCGCAAATTCTAATCATGATACCACGTGATAAAAAAAGCGTAAGTCTCTCCGTGGTGCCAAAGGATGCTTGCTAATTTCGCTTAGGCCAAAAAGGTTTTTGAAAGTAAAAACAGGGGGCCATGCGGCCCCCATCCCTTTGCGGGAGATCTAGGAGGGTGAGTGACATACCTTTTGCCCTTTTTTATGAGATACAGCCTTTACCAGAGCCGCCTCCTGCGCAGCATGCTCCTTTTCTCCTTTTTTTATAGGCGGTTATGTTTCCTTCCTCCTGGACGGCAAGGGTGCATTCTTCAATAAAGCCGCTTACCTCAAAGACCCTTATGCCCGATTTGGTCAGGACCTCGAGGGGGCGCTGGCCCACCCCGCTTACGAGAAGATATTTACAGTCATGAAGTATCTGGGAAAGCTTGACCCAGCGCCTTAGCCCTGTGCCTGATGGGGGCGTGGTGCGCCTTTCAATGAATTTGGCCTCTCCGTCTGAAACCTGCCAGATCTCAAGGGCCTTTGCCTCTCCAAGGTGCTGATTTACGAGCACACCTTCCCTTGTGGCAACTGCCACGTATTTTCTGTCTTCTGAGCCATCAAGGGCGAGGCTTGCACATCTTGAAAGACAGCCCCTGAACTCCGAAGTCCTGTCTTCATCAAGAAGGCCCACTGCATCTGCCCTGCATCGGGTGCAGTGTCTCATCTGGGGCAAAAATTCCTCTGCCACCTCTCTTAGGCTTTCCATCTCGGCCTTGGTAGGCTGGGGAATGTTTCCAAAGGGTGCCCCAGGATTCGGGAACATGGCCATGCAGTTTAGAAGATCGACTCCGAGCCCTTTCAATTCCCTGGCGGTCTCTCTTATGTTGCCCATATTGATTCCCGGGATGGCAATGAAGTTGGCCTTTACTGTTATGCCCTTGTCCTTAAGTTTTGAAATTGCCGAAAGCTGACGCTCAAGAAGAAGGGAAGCCCCTTTTATTCCCCGGTAAACCACCTTCCTGTCTCGAACCCAGCTGTATATCTTTTGCCCAATCTCTGGCTCCACGGTGTTTATGGTGATGGTCACGTGGGTTACTCCAAGCTCTGAAAGCTCATCTATGTATGGGCCAATAGATAAGCCGTTTGAGGCAAGGCACAGGAGCATGTCTGGAAATCGGCCTTTAATGAGCCTTAAGGTCTCCATTGTTTCTTCCGGGTTGGCAAAGGGGTCTCCTGGCCCTGCAATGCCTGCAACAGTGATGCGAGGCTCCTTTTCAAGGACCTTTCCAAGGTATTCCACTGCCTGAAATGGAGTGAGCACCGTGCTCGTAACCCCTGGCCGCGATTCGTTTACGCAGTCATATTTCCTGTCGCAGTAGTTGCATTTTATGTTGCATTTGGGCGCAACTGGAAGATGTATGCGGCCGCATTTTCCCTTTACCTTTTCGTTAAAGCAGGGGTGTAGTGTATTTAAGCCATTCATGGTCTTTTCCTTTCTTGTCTTGGTTTTTTGTGGAAACTGGCCGGTATTTTTAGAAGTACCAGTATCCCACCTTGGACGATTCCTGCTTGGCAGAAATGAGGGTGTTCACAATGGTGTCAAAGAGCCACTGGGCCCCGCGATAGCCAAGGTGCAGGATTCTTTGGCCTCCGATTCTGTCGTGGATGGGAAATCCAACGCGCACAAGGGGCACCTTGAGGGCCCTGGCAACCTTGTAGCCCTTGCTGTTGCCAAGGATGATGTCAGGGGATAGCTCCTTTGAAATCTGCTCGATCTCCCAGAAATCAACCCCTTCCCTCACAAGTGGAGGCTCTGGCAAAAGGCCCCTTGTCACCTCCATTATGGCCTTTTTGAAGTGGGGGCTTTTCCCCCCTGTTGCGCAAAGAAGAGGCCTTATTCCAATCTCTGAAAGAAACGAGGTAAGCCCGATAACGAGGTCCTCTTCCCCATAGACCACTGCGCCTTTTCCAAATACGTATTTGTGGCCATCAACCATGGAATCTATGAGGCGCTCCCGCTCAAGGCGGTGCTCTTCGGGTAGCCCCTTGCCTGTTGAGGCTTCCAGAATCGAGACAAAGATGTCTGTTTCCCGGATGCCTATTGGGGTTCCGATGCGGTGTGCGTCAACACCAAACTCGTCACTTAGATACTTTGCAGATGAAAGGGTATCATCCACGCTTCTTCCAAACTCAATGGAACACAGCGCACCATGCATCTGGCCTATGGCCCTAAGAGGTGTTCCGCCCTTTGGAATCTTTGGATACTCAAGAAGGATGGGCGCATCCAAGGTCTCTGAAATGTCTGGAAGTATGGTTATCTCTGCGTCAAAGGCCCTTGCAAGCTCCTTCAAGTAGCGAATATCCTCGGGTGAGACAAAGCCTGGGAATATGTTTATCGAGTGTTTTTTTACTGGTGCAGGCACACCCCTTGTCATGGCCTCCACGATGTTTCTCGTGGCACCTCTAAAGCCTTCCATGTGTGTTCCAGCATAGCTTGGGGTGCTGGCCGAGACTATTTTCAGTGAGTGGCTCTCGTTCAGGTATTCTTCCTGAAATTCCCTTAGTATCATGGTCACGTCATCGCCAATGGTTTCGGTAAGGCAAGTGGTTGCCACCCCGATAAAGGCAGGTTCATACTTTTTGATGACGTTCAGGATGCCCTGTTTGAGATTTGGGCCGCCTCCGAAAACCGCATGTTTCTCCCCAAGGGATGAGGATGCGATGTCGATTGGCTCCCCAAAGTGGCTTATGATGTAGCGTCTCATGTATGTGGCGCAGCCCTGGGAGCCGTGAAGAAAGGGAACCGCCCCTTCAACCCCCCGAAAGGCAAGGCATGCCCCAATGGGCCTGCACAGTTTGCACGCATTTGTTGTGGATGTGTAGTTTGTCGCTTTCATGGCCTTACACCGCCTTTCTTGGAACAAAGTGCCACACCGGGCTCATGACTGTGGAGTAGACCTCCTTGGCAAAGTTGTACATGCCAATAAAGCCCTCGAGTGCCTCTTTTCTCTCGTGGTTGTGGTCGCAAAAGCCAATGCCAAGCTTGTAGGCAATGGGGCGCTCCTTTACCCCGCCAACAAAGATGTCAACGCGTTTTTCCTTTAAAAACTCAGACAGCTCAAGGGGGTTCGAGTCATCCACAATGATGGTGCCAGGGTCTGTAATGGCCTCGAGTTCCTCATAGTCCTCCTTGGTGCCTGTCTGGGAGCCCACGAGCACCACCTTCATCCCAAGGAGCCTGAAGGCCTTTATGAGGGAGAAGGCCTTGAAGGCCCCGCCCACATAGATTGCAGCCCTTTTGCCCTTTAGGGCCTGTCTGAACCTGACGATTTCCGGGTAGATGGCATCTAGCTCCTCCCGAACGAGGGCATTCGTGCGTTTCTTGATCGATTCATCCTGAAAGTGATCCGCCACCTTGTATAGGGCCTCTGCCATGTCATCGACGCCAAAATAGGAAACACGAATGTAGGGAATCCCGTAGCGCTCCTTCATCATCTTGGCCAGATCCAGGGTTGCCCCAGAACACTGGACAACGTTTAGGCGTGCACCATGTGCCCTTTGAATGTCAGCAACCCGGCCATCGCCTGTAATGGTTGCCACGACCTCTATGCCCATTCTCCGGTAGTAGTCCTGGATAATCCAGATCTCCCCGGCAAGGTTGAAGTCCCCAAGTATGTTTATGCTATGAGGGGAAATGCCACTGGTGTCCCCCTGGCCAACCAGCCTGAAAAGGGCGTTGCATGCTGCCTGGTATCCGGCGCGCTTGCTCCCTTTGAAGCCTTCAGACTGGACAGGGATGCACTGTATGCCGGTCTTTTCAGACACCTGCCTGCACACCGCCTCTATGTCGTCCCCGATTATGCCAACGATGCACGTCGAGTAGACAAAGGCGGCCTCAGGCTCGTACCTTTCTATGAGCTCGAGAAGGGCGGCCTCAAGCTTTTTCTCCCCGCCGAAAATTACGTCCCTTTCCTGAAGATCAGTGGAAAAGCTTAGCCTGTGAAGCTCCCTGTCTGAGGAAAGGGCACCTCTAATGTCCCATGTGTAAATAGCGCAACCAATGGGCCCGTGAACAAGGTGAAGGGCGTCTGTTATTGGGTAGAGTACGACCCTCGAGCCGCAAAAGACACATGCCCTCTGGCTTACTGCCCCTGGGACACTATCGAGATTGCACTTGAGCTTGAATGGCCCATCCCCCTTCTCATAGACCTGGCCCTTTCTTGCCTCTAAGACCGACATGTTCATCCCTGTCATTTTTTTGCTCCTTCCCACTACATGACCAGTTCGAATCTAAAGTCCGGGGCATCCCTGTCCTGACGGTCCATGATTGCATCGAGCATCTTTTCAAGAAGCCTGATTGCGCCCCGATAGCCAACAGTCGGAAAGTAGCTGTGGCCAATCCTGTCAAGTATAGGAAAGCCAAAGCGCACAAAGGGTATGTCTTCTGCCCTTGCTATGTACTTTCCGTAGGTGTTCCCAATCAGAAGGTCAACGGGCTCGTTCTTTATCCACTGATGGAGCAGAAAGAGGTCTCCTGATGACTTCACATTGGGAGATTCTGCAGCCTGGCCAATGATCTTCTTGGCCTTTCTCTCAAAAAGCTTTCCTGGCGTGCCAGTAAGCACGTGAACAGGCTTCATGCCGAGATTTACTGCAAACTCCGTGAGGGAAAGAACCTGATCCGGGTCTCCAAAGATGGCTACCTTTTTGCCGTGAAAGTACTGGAGCATGTCTGTCATGATGTCTACTGCCCTGCCCCGCTCCTCAATGAGGGTCTCTGGTGGGCTTGCGCCAGTGATGTCAATAAGGGCCTCGATGAATCTGTCAGTTGCAGAGATGCCTATTGGAAGATCGAGCACCTGAAAGGGCACGTCACACTTCTGCTCGAGCATTTGAGCCCCGGTTTCAGAGGCAAACTTTCCAAGTGCAAGGGTGAGCTCAGAGCTGCCTGTTGATTTAAGCTCCTCAACCTTTACCCCGCCCCTTGGATACATGGTGAACTTTCCCTTCTGACCTGCATCGAGGACGTCTGAGGTGTCTGGGAATAGGACGTGTCTTACCCCCATGAGGTTCAGGATTCGCTTTATCTCCCGCATGTCCGAGGGTTCCACGTAGCCTGGAATCACAGAGACGAGCTTGCCTGAGTGGCCGTTTTTCTCTGCCAGATACTTGACCATTGCCGCAGTCATGTTGGCAAAGCCAGTAACATGGGAGCCAACGTAACTTGGAGTGTTTGCGTGTATCACGGTTTTCCCCTTGGGGATTATGCCATCGTCTGCGGCCTTCTTTATAAGGGTGGGAAGGTCGTCCCCAATGGTTTCAGAAAGACACGTGGTGTGCACTGCAACCACATCTGGCTTATAGACGGAAAACATGGTCTTCAGGGCCTGTCTAAGGTTTGCGCCACCTCCAAAGACCGCTGCCCCTTCTGTAAAGGAGCTTGTGGCAGCCATTATGGGCTCCTTGTAGTGGCGGGTCAGGTGGCTTCTGTGATAGGCGCAGCAGCCCTGGCTTCCGTGGCTGTGGGGCAGGCAGTTGTGAATGCCCAGGGAGGCATACATTGCCCCAATGGGCTGGCACGTCTTTGCAGGGTTGATCTTCAGGCCCTTTCTTTTATGGATTTCCTTTGGTGTCATGTTGAGCATTTTAGGTCTCCTCCTTTCTAACTGGCCGCAAGCTCTGCCTTAAGAAGGGGGCTTTTGTTCCAAGGGGCCTCAATGAGTTTCCATGCCGGATTGTTAATGAGCATGTCGATTTCCTTGGCAAAGTTTATTGCGCCCTCGTAGCCGGCAAATGGCCCGCTGTAGTCGTAGTTGTGAAGCTGCTTAGATGGCACGCCCATCTTCTGGATGACGTACTTGTCCTTGATGCCAGAGCAGACGATATCGGGCTTGAGCCTCTCAATGAGGAGTTCGAGCTCAAAGTGGCTGATGTCGTCCACAATAATGGTGCCAGGCTTCATATCCTTAATCATGCCTTCGTAGTAATCTATGATGCCCTTTTCCTTGAGCCTCTTTAGTGTTTCAGGGTCCTTTCTTGGCCTGTATCTTTCAGGGTCTGGCTCCACTTCAATCTCTGGGATGTTGCGGCTGTCTGCATCAACCTGTATCTGCTCCAGCACCTCCCTGCCTTCGTAGTCGTCCCGGTGGGCAAACTCATAGCCGGCCACCACGGTTTCCATGCCAAGGTCACTGAAAAGATCCTGATAGTGGTGGGCCCTCGAGCCGCCCACAAATAGGAAGGCCGTTTTGCCCTCGAGGCGTTCCCTGTAAGGGGCAATTGCCTCTTTGACCTTTGCCTCTTCCTCTTCTATTACTTTTTCGATTTTTTCAGTAAGTTCAGGGTCTTCAAAAAACTCCGCAATCTTTCTCAGGCTCTTGCTCGTTGCCTTCACCCCAATGAAGTTCACCTTCATCCAGGGGATGCCAAATTTGGTCTCCATCATCTCTGCCATGTAGTTGATGGAACGGTGGCACTGGACAAGATTTAGGCTTGCCATGTGGGCATTTAGATAGTCTGAGTAAGAGCCGTTCCCACTAAAGGTCGAGGCAACCTTGA
>JAADCZ010000144.1 GCA_013154175.1 Thermodesulfobacteriota bacterium | reverse complement strand
TATTTAGCCAGACCTTCTCAAACTCCATAACCCTACCAGAGTATCTGGAAAACAGATTTGGGGATGATTCAGGGCTTTTGAGGTCCCTTTCTGCGCTGATGATCCTGTTCTTCTTCACCCTTTACACAAGCTCTGGCCTGGTAGCAGGGGGAAAACTCTTCAACTCCATCTTTCATGTGCCCTACGAGACGGCAATGCTCCTTGGAGCAGGCTCTGTGCTCGTTTACACCTTCATGGGCGGGTTTCTGGCAGTTTCCTGGACAGATGCCTTTCAGGCAACGCTGATGCTCATGGCACTTCTCATAGTGCCAGCCCTTGCCTTTGGGGAAATAGGAAGCGTGGACCCTTCTGGCGGCTCCCTAGGCAAACTTTTGAGCACCTTTTTGCCAAACGAACAGGGCCTTGCTGCAGTTGGAACCATTGTGTCTCTATGTGCCTGGGGCCTTGGATACTTTGGACAACCCCACATCCTGGCAAGATTCATGGCCATCGACTCCCAGGAGAGCATCCCAAGGGCCAGACAGATAGGAACATCCTGGGCAGCCCTTGCCATGATGGGGGCAATACTTGCGGGGCTTGCAGGAAGGCTTTACTTCGCTGATGGCCTCGAAGATGGGGAAAAGGTCTTTATCTTTCTTGTGCAAGAGCTCATGCATCCTGCCATTGCAGGAATCTGTCTGGCTGGAATCCTTGCTGCAATAATGAGCACTGCAGACTCCCAGCTCCTGGTCTCTGCCTCTGCCCTTGCAGAGGATTTCTACAGGGCACGAATCCGCCCTGGGGCAGGCCAGAGGGAACTTGTCTGGGCAGGAAGGCTCACAGTGTTAATGGTGTGCCTTGCAGCCATGTTTCTGGCCCAGGACCCAAACAGCAAGGTGCTGGACATGGTCTCCTATGCATGGGCAGGTTTTGGGGCAGGCTTTGGTCCAACCCTTATCTTGTCCCTCTTTTGGCGGGACATGAATCGTTTGGGGGCCCTTGCCGGAATCGCTTCAGGCTGCATCTGCGTAGTGGTGTGGAAGAACCTTCACGGAGGCATCTTTGATATCTATGAGATGCTTCCAGGGTTCGTCGTTTCAACAGTTGCAATAATAGTTGCAAGCAAAATGGGCAAGAAGCCCGAAAGGGAGCAACTTGCCCTTTTCGACAAATCCCTTGGGCTCCTGGGCCGTACCCAGTCCTTCAAAGGTTAGGGGCCAGGCAGCAGACCAAGGGCGGCCCTGCAAAGCTAGACGTAGAGTTCTTCCCTAACGAGGGGCATATCGTTTCTGCGTCCCAGGGTGAAAAGCAGCTGGAATACGAACAAGGGGTTGTATCTAAAGGCCATCTGGCAACCGTAAAGATAAAACCTCCACATCCTGACAAACCTTTCATCATAAAGACGCCTTATGGTGTCAACATGTTCTTCAAACCTCTTGGCCCAGTTTCCAAGGGTGAGGTCGTAGTGGCGTCTTAGATTTTCAAGATCCACAAAGTCAAAGCCATTGTCCTCGGCGGTCTCCACCAGCTCCCCAAGGGCAGGCAGATAGGTGCCAGGGAAGATGTATTTTACTATCCACACATCCATTTCCTTTGGCTTCGTCCTGCCAATGGTGTGAAGGAGCATGATACCCCTGTCTTTCAAAAGCCTCGAGCACTTTTCAAAAAACACCGGGATGTTCTCCTTTCCCACGTGTTCAAACATGCCTATTGAAATTATCCTGTCAAAGCTTTTGAACTCTGCCTCGTCCATTTCCCTGTAGTCCTGAAGCCTTATTTTCACCTGGTCTTCAAGGCCCGCATCCTTTATCCGTTTGTTACCAAGCTCAAATTGATTCTCAGAAAGTGTCAGGCCAACTGCCTTGACACCGTAGCGTTTGGCTGCCTCCATGATGAGGCTTCCCCATCCACAGCCAATATCCAGAAGTTTCTGGCCGGGTTTAAGCCTGAGCTTCTTGAGGCTTCGGTGTATCTTGTTGAGTTGCGCCTGCTCGAGGTCTTCATCCTCTGAGCGGAAGAAGGCACACGAATAGTTCATGCCCTTGTCGAGCCAGAGCCTGTAAAACTCGTTACCCTTGTCGTAATGGGACTGGACATCCTTTTTGGTCTGCTTGATGGTGGCCCTTTTTTTCAGATGAATCCAACAGACCCTTGCCTTTTGAAAGGGGGATAGCCGCTCCTCTGCAGCATTCTTGTAAAACCACTCCATAACATCCCCAAGGTTGCCCTTTATCTCCAGATCCCCGTTGATATAGCCTTCTCCAAAGGCAAGAGAAGGCTCCACCAGAAGCTCATCGAACACCTTGGGCTTTTTTATCACAATGGAAAGGGGAGATGGGCCATTTCCGAACCTGACTTTTTCGCCATTCCATAAAACTATTTCACAAGGCCTGTCAGGATTTTCTGGAAGGATGGAAGTGAGGATTTTCTTTGCTTGCCCTGGACTTATGCTTCTCTCTCTCAAAGACCAGCTCATAAAAAATACCCCCTTAAAAGTTGCCCTTATAATTTTAGTATGTACGAAAAATTACCGTGTCAAGTAAGGCCGCTGGCAGGTTTGTCAACATGCCCCTTGCCATCCACGGTGCTATTTGGCACTCTTTGCCCGGATCAAAAGATTAAGGGGAGTTGAAATGCATACGAATGACCAGTGGCAACCAGAGGAATCAGAAGAACGTGACATATTGATCGGGGTGATCAACCGGTTCATCGGGCTTTTTTCCAGAAAGATCCAAAGAGACACAAAACTCGAAACTGACAAAGAGTATCCATTTGTGGCAATGGATACCAGGCAGGTCTTCGAAGAGCTTGTCATAGCCACCAATCATCTGAAGGAGAAACATGCCACAGAGGATTTGGGCGGGTTCAGATTCGTGGATGTCGGATGTGGCTTTGGAAACGTGATGCTCCTTGCAGAACAGTTTGGATATGACGTTTATGGGATAGAAAAGGATGAGACGTCCATAGAGGCGGCCCTCGATTTCTTCGATCAGGACCAAATCATCAGGGCCGATGTCATGAAATACAACGGATACAAGGACTTTGATGTCGTCTATTACTTTTGCCCTCTTACAGAGGGGGAAAGGGAGTTCGAAGAGTTCATAGAAAACCAGATAAAGCCCGGAGCCATATTGATAGGCAACTACAAAAGAAGTAAGAAGATTGAAAAGGATCGGCGTTTCAAACGACTTTCACCTGTGCTGCCGGTCTGGGAAAAGGTTTCGTCATGAAATTTTGGGCAATTTAGCCTGCGCCGAAAGGAGTCTCGTTATGAGAAGCGACAAGATGAAAAAGGGAATAGAGAGGGCTCCCCACAGGTCTCTCATGAAGGCCATGGGGTACACAGACGAGGAAATCAAAAGGCCCATAATCGGAGTGGCAAACTCCTTCAATGAGATAATCCCTGGCCATATCCACCTGCGCCAGATTGTGGATGCCGTAAAGGCGGGCATCAGGATGGCCGGGGGCACGCCGGTGGAATTTGGCGGAATCGGTGTGTGCGACGGAATAGCCATGAACCACCTGGGAATGCGCTACTCCCTTGCGAGCAGGGAGCTCATTGCAGACTCGGTGGAGGTCATGGCCCAGGCCCACCCCTTTGACGGCCTGGTTGTTGTGCCAAGCTGTGACAAGATTACCCCAGGGATGATAATGGCCATACTGAGGCTCAACATCCCTGCGATACTCGTAAGCGGCGGGCCAATGCTCACGGGTAACTGGAAGGGCAAAAAGGTCAACCTCATCTCTGTGTTTGAAGGAATCGGGGAGGTGAGATCTGGCCGGATGACAGAAGAGGAACTTTGCAGCCTCGAGGATGAGGCGTGCCCGACCTGCGGCTCATGTGCAGGCATGTTTACGGCAAACTCCATGAACTGTCTGTCTGAGGCCCTTGGGCTTTCACTTCCAGGAAATGGGACTATCCCTGCCATCTCTGCCAAGAGATACAGACTGGCAAAGAAGGCGGGCATGCAGATAATGGAGCTTGTGGAAAGGGATATAAAGCCCAGGGACATTGCAACTGACAAGGCATTCAAAAACGCAATCGCAGTTGATATGGCCCTTGGATGCTCCACCAACACGGTGCTGCACGTGCCTGCCATAGCCCATGAGGCAAAGGTGGATCTTCCCCTGGATGCCTTCAATGAAATGAGTCTCAAGACCCCGCATCTTTGCAACATGATACCAGGGGGCCCCCACAGCCTCTATGACCTCGACCTTGCCGGTGGCATACAGGCAATACTCAATGAGCTCGATAAGCTTGGAATCATAAATGGGGACGTAATGACAGTTACAGGCAAGAGTGCAAAGGAAAACTTTGCCTCATGCCCAGTCAGGGACAACGAAGTCATAAGGCCAGTGGACAACCCCTACCACAAGGAGGGTGGCATTGCCATTCTCTATGGAAACCTCGCCCCAGACGGATGTGTGGTGAAGCAGTCGGCAGTTGCCCCAGAGATGCTAAAGCACGAAGGGCCGGCCCGTGTATTCGAGTCCGAAGATGAGGCCTACGAGGCCATTCTTGGCGGAAAGATAAACCCTGGGGATGTGGTAGTCATACGCTATGAAGGGCCAAAGGGCGGGCCTGGAATGCCAGAGATGCTCTCGCCCACCTCTGCCATTGTGGGAATGGGCCTCGATCGCCAGGTGGCGCTTCTCACAGACGGACGCTTTAGCGGAGGCACAAAGGGTGCTGCCATTGGACACATTTCCCCTGAGGCAGCAGAAGGCGGCCCCATTGCCCTTGTAAGGGAGGGAGACACGATCTCCATTGACATCCCTGCAAGGAAACTTGAAATCAAGGTGGATGAGGCAGAGCTCGAAAGGCGAAGGGCAGAGTGGAAGAAGCCCGAGCCCAAGATCAAGGAGGGGTATCTGGCCCGTTATGCCCGCATGGTTTCAAGCGGTGCCAAGGGTGCCATTGTGGAATAAATGGATTTCAAGATATGGCCGGGGCGCCTTTTCGAGCGCCCCTCAAACCTTTAAGAAAGGAGCAAAGGTCATGGCTGAGGAGCTGAAACTTCTTATTCATGTAGCACAAAAGGAGCGCTGGGACATTGCCACCAAGAACGCCTTGAACTTTCTGAAAACCGCCAAGGAGGGCGAGACCCTCAAGGTTGTCCTCATTGCAAATGGTGACTCTGTAACCAGGTGCACCAAGTGTGACAGGGCGCTTTTTGACAATCTGAAACAGCTTGTCCTCGATGGGGGCAAGGTGTTTCTTTGCGAAAACTCCCTTAGAAACTTTGAGATTCCAAAATCGAGACTGCCAGAGGTCTTTGACACGGTTCCAGCAGCCATTCGTGCGCTCGTGGACTATCAGCGTGATGGATGGATATATGTGAGGCCTTGATTCCTTCCCCGGCCCCCGGGGAACTTTTTTACCTCTGTGATCTCTGGGAACCATGTAAGGTGCCAGAAACGAAAAAATTCCGAGGCGGTGATGTCTTCTGGGTCAACCCCTATTCTCTTACAAAACCGGGCCAGATTGTCTCGGTTGCCACTAATGACATGGTAGGACTGCTTGCGCCGTGAGTGATAGTTTTCATGAATGGCGATATTTCCCCTTTCCGCCCAAGTAACCGCCTTGGGAATGTCCTGAAGCTTGAAAAACTGTATGGGAAACTCCTCCATCAAGGGCTTCAACAAGTGGTCTATTTCTGGAAGTTTTTTCTTTTTTCTTCGTGCCAAGATATTGTTGCTCTCTGCGTCTACTGTTAATCTTTAAGGAAATCGCCATTCAAGATATGAATCGGCTCTTTGGGGGTTCATCTTAAACTTTTTGGGGAGTTGCAAATGAGACAGGGCAAGGTTGACAGGAATACAAAGGAAACCAAGATAAAGGTTTCTTTGACCATAGATGGCAAGGGGTTGACCCACATAGAAACAGGAGTCGGATTCCTGGATCACATGCTCACCCTCTGGGCAGTTCATGGGCTTTTTGACCTGGAGATCAAGGCAGAAGGTGACATCCATGTGGATTATCACCACACGGTGGAGGATGTGGGAATCTGTCTCGGCATGGCCATTTCCAGGGCAATGCAGGATCTCAAGGGCATCAACCGTTATGGACTTCAGGTAGTGCCCATGGAAGAGGCCCTTTGCGAGGTTGCAATCGACTTCTGCAACAGGCCGTACCTGGTATTCAACTGTTCATTTCCCACGGAAAAGATAGGTGCATTTGACACTGAACTCGTTGAGGAATTTCTCCGTGCAGTAGTTGTTAACAGTGGCATAACCCTTCATGTTAATGTAAGGTACGGGAAAAACAGTCATCATATGGCAGAGGCCATTTTCAAGGCCTTTGGCAGGGCAATGGATCAGGCAACGGCCATTAATCAGAAGATTGAAGGGGTGCCTTCAAGCAAGGGGCTTCTTTGATTTTTTAGCCTTTTGTGCCTGATACTTGTGTAGGAGAAACTTATGAAAAACTTTAGAAAAGGCACGATCCTGACCCTTTGGTGTGTTACGGCCCTTCTTGTTACAGGCTGTTTCTGGCAGAGCAGTCAGAATCCACCCAAGAAGCTTCCTCCCCTGCGCAAGATAGCAGTCCTGCCAATGGACAGGGCATCGACGAAGCCCGCCTCTGAAAGGCCAACATGCAACATTGGGGGTCAGGCCGACTATTCCAGTGCCTATGTCACCCCTGAGGCGGCACAAAAGGTCACCCAAATACTCTATTCACTCATCCTGAAAGACAAAAGATTCAAGCCCGTCACCCAGGGCCAGTGCATGGGGCTTCTTAATGATATTCTCCAGCGAAAGGTGAACCCTTCAGAGCTCAAGATCCTCAGAGCCTTTGGCAGGGACCTTGACGCAGATGCGATCCTGTATGGAAAACTTTACAGGTTCAGGGAACGGGTTGGTTCTGAATACGCAGTGAAGACCCCGGCATCCGTTGCCTTCTCCCTCATTCTAGTAAGGGTATCTGATGGCCGTGTCCTTTGGCGTTACAGCTTCGACGAGACACAGCAGGCCCTTACTGAAAATCTCTTTAACTGGAAGTTCTATAAGAGTGAGGGCATGAGATGGGTTACAGCCGAGGAGCTTGCAGCATACGGACTTAAAAAAGCGGTTGAAGAACTTGAAAAGGCACTATCATAAGAAAGAAACAGGATATGGAACTAAAAGGGGGGCAGGTAGTAGAATTCCTGGAAAATCAAAAATTTATCACATCGGCGATACTTGCCAAAAAGGGCAGCCGTTACCACTGCCTTACCCTTCACGGCCGTGAAGTAAACATCTCTCCAAACCGCTTCATCCACATCTCCCCAACGACCCTCGATGCCACCAGCAGAAACGAAAGGCTCAAGGAACTTAGAGACATAAACGAACGCAGAGCAAAACTGGCATCCCAAGTCAACATAGAGGAGCTGTGGGAGCTTACCAGGGAGGAACAGGACGTTTGGAGCCCCAGGGCCCTGGCTGAACTCGCCTTTTCCGAACCTGTCACGCCAGACCATGAAGCCGCCATGATACGGGCGGTAATCGATGACCATACCTACTTCAAATTCCGGGAAGGCTCCATCCATGTGATGTCACAGCTCGTTGTGGAAAAGCTCCTGGAGCAGCGCAGACGCGAGGCAGAAAGGCTCCAGAGGCTCGTGGCCGGTGGCCGCTGGCTCGAAACCCTGTGGACTGGCGAGGAAAATGCCATAAAGGTCACTGATGAAGAAAAGGAATACTGGATAAATGCCATAAAGGATGTGTGTCTCAAGGGGGATGAATCCCAATTCTATCAGGAGGTTAACATCCTGTTTCGGCAGGCGGGAATTGCCGGAAAGTTTTCCCCCTTTGACACCCTGGTCAAGGCAGGGGTCTGGAAAGAGGATGAAAACCTTGAGATACTCCGCCACGAGATCGAAACGAGCTTCCCTCCAGAGGTCATGGAACAGGCAGTTCAAATCGCCCAGGAAAGCCAGAACGACATCTTTGAACCAGGCAGGGAAGACCTCACAGACCTAGAGGTATTCACCATCGATAGCAGCGAGAGTAGGGATCTGGACGATGCCATAAGCTTTGAAAAGATTCCCACGGGCTATGAAATTGGCATACACATAACGGACATTGGCCTCAAGATTCCCCCTGATACACCCCTTTTCAAAAATGCAATATCGAGGGCAACCACCATTTATCTGCCCGAGCAGCAGATTCCAATGCTGCCAGAAATCCTTTCCCATGAAGCCTTGAGCCTGCACCAGGGGGAGCTGAGGAGGGCCCTGTCCTTCATGGTAACGGTGGATTCATCTGGAAACATCCAGGCCACTCAAATCATCCCCAGCGTAATCAAGGTCTCAAGGAGACTGAGTTACCAGGACGTGGATACGGCCATTGACCTCAAGGAGAAATGGTTCGAGATGTATCAAATCTGCAAGGCGCGCCAGGCCATCCGCATCTCACACGGTGCCCTTCCCCTGCCAATTCCAGAGCTCAATATCTCTGTTGATGAAAAGGGAAATGTTTCCGTCAATCTGGTAACCCCTGGGCCTGCCAGATTCCTTGTGGCAGAGGCCATGATACTGGCAAACCAGGTAGCCGCACAGTTTTTGACCGACAAGGGAATTCCAGGGCTGTTCAGAAGTCAGCCTCCACCCAGGGACAATATCATTTCCGGCCATGAAACAGCACTTTTGCCCAATATCAGGCAAAGAAGGCTCATAAGCCGCGGGCTTCTAAGCACTGAACCAGAACCACATGCCGGCCTTGGCCTGCCAATGTACACCACTGTGACTTCCCCCCTAAGAAGGGCCCTGGATCTCATTGTTCAGCAGCAAATATCGTCCTATTTGCTAAAGGGCAAACCCCTTCACTCCAAGGAGGACATCGAGCAACTCCTACCCTGGCTTAAGCAGGGGCTTTCTGCTGCGGCCCTGGTAAATCAGGGAACAGTCAGATACTGGCTGATCAAATACTTCCAGGGCAAAAAATCTGAAATCCTGAAGGCATGGGTTGTGGAGGTCGGCAACAGGCGCCTTACCGCCGTTCTTCAGGACACCCTGACAACCTTTGACTTGCCCATACCTCCTGGCATGGAGATTCGTCCGGATCAGGAAATCGAGGTGAAGGTAAAGGAGGCAAAGCCAAGGGAAAACATCCTGCGTTTTGGCTGGGCCGAGCATTGACACTCATTTGAGACCTCAACGAGACCTCAACAAAAATCCGTTTTGATAGAGAGGGGGGCCGGCAGAACGCCGGCCCCGTGGGAGATCGAGGTGGGTGATCAGGTACGGAACCTATTTTCCAAGATTTTCGGCGTGTTCCTTGATCTGCTTCATTTCATGGATGGTCTTCTCTGCCTTCTTTGCAGTAGCATTGGCAGCAGAAGTGGCTTCCTGAGCCTTTTCGGCCTTTCCGTCCACTAGGGCATCCAGCTTCTTGCTGGCTGCATCATGGGCTGCATCAACCTTCTGCTGTGCCATCTGCTTGGCTGCACCCTTTGCCATATCCTTTACGCTGGGCATGCCGAGTCCGGCCTCAGAACCAAATGCAGGAACTGAAAGGGCGATACCAAGTCCAAAAACTGCTGAAATAACGATGCTTGCTGTCTTTTTCATGTCTTTTCTCCTTCCTTTTTGGGATTTTTACGATAAACCATATTATAATGGTCAAATTAATTCAAACAGATTAGGCATTACCCATAAAAAATCCACTAAAACACCAGACAACAGCCCATTTTAGTGAGAAAGGCTGTAATCCATGCGAGTACCATTAAGTAAGCTACGGAAAAAAACGTCCAACCAAGAGAACCTGTCTCTTTCCAAATGGTGACGACCGTTACCAAACAGGGTACATAGATCAGGACAAATACCATAAAGGCGAGTGCTGTGCACCTATCAATGTTACTGGATTTCAGGGCCCGCTGCAGACTGGATGTATCGTCTTCCCCAGCCTGATACAGGACGGCCATGGTACTAACCACTACTTCCTTGGCGACAACTCCGGTTACCAGGCTCACACCCAGCTTCCAGTCGAAGCCCAGTGGGGCAAGGACAGGTTCGATGGCCTTGCCAATACGGCCGATGTAACTCTTGGCAAGCCGTTCTTCCTCCTTTGCCCTCTGAAGTGCCTTTATCTGTTCCTGGAGCCTCTTAATTGCCGCCATTTCCTTTCCTGTTTTTGAAGAAATATCGATTATCTGTTCCTTTAGGGTCTTTATCTTCTTATCATAGTCCTGGCTGTAGCGGATATCCTGTGGGTAGTTACCCAAAAACCATATAACCACTGAAAATGCCAGCACAACGCCTCCCATCTTTTGCAGGTACACCTTTGTGTTCTCCCACATATGAAGAAAGACGCTCTTCATTGTAGGGAGCCTGTAAGGGGGCAGCTCCAAAACGAATGGAGCGCTTTCACCCTTAAAGATGGTCATGCTCATCACTCGTCCTACACCTATTGCAAGTACCACGCCAAGTATATAAATGCCGAAAATTACGTCCCCTGCGCGCCTGGGGAAAAAGGCCCCTGCAAGCAAAACATAGACGGGAAGCCGGGCAGAACAGCTCATTAGGGGGTTTATGAGTATGGTAAGCAGCCTGTCACGTCGGCTTTCAAGGGTCCTGGTCGCCATGATGGCAGGCACATTACATCCAAAACCCATGAGCAGTGGTATGAAGGATTTTCCATGCAAACCGAGACTGTGCATTATCCTGTCCATAATGAAGGCGGCCCGGGCCATGTAACCCGTATCCTCAAAGAGGCTGATTCCAAGAAAAAGCATAAGGATATTGGGCAGAAAGACTATGACCCCCCCTACCCCGCTTATGACCCCGTCTATCAAGAGGTCACGCAGGGGGCCTGGGCTCATGTGGGACGCCACGAAGCTTGCCAGGAGCTCAACGCCCTTCTCTATCCACTCCACCGGATAGGCCCCTATGGTGAAGGTGGCCTGAAATAGGAAATACATGAAAAAGATGAATACAGGGAAACCGAGGAGCCTATTGGTAAGCACCTGGTCTATCTTGTCGGAAATGGTCTTTTTGGCAGCTGCCGATAGACGCATTGTCTCCTTCAAGGCTCCGGAGATAAAGCCATATCTTGCCTCGGCAATTATGGTTTCAGGGTCATCTCCAAGGATGGACTGTATTCTTTCCCGGCTGGCCTCAACCTGGGCCATTATCTCTTCCCCTGCCGGTGATTTTCGCGCCCTTTCCTCAACGAGCCTGTCTTTCTCTAGGAGCTTTAGGGCAAACCATCTGGGATAATAGCTGCGATAGAGTTCAGGGTCCTTCTTTAGGGTTTCCCTGATCTTGACTATTTCCTCTTCTATCTCCTTGCCATAGTTGATATGAATGTGCCTTGAAGTGGGGTGCTTGCCGCTTGCCACGTGAATCACAGTTTCAAGGAGTTCAGTTATTCCCTCGCCCCTGGTCCCAACCGTCTGGACTATGGGAACCCCAAGGAGACGCGAAAGCTGGTCGTAGTCGATTATTATCCCCCTTGCCTTTGCCACATCCACCATGTTCATGGCAAACACCAGGGGGATGTTCAGCTCTATCAGCTGCACTGCAAGGTAGAGATTTCTTTCAAGATTCGATGCATCCAAGATATCCACCACCACATCGGGGTGCTCTTCCAGGATGTAGTTGCGGGCAACCACCTCCTCGATGGAATAGGCAGTCAGGGAATAAATGCCTGGAAGGTCAACTACGGTGATTTGGTAATCCTTGTAGTTTAGGGTACCTTCCTTTTTCTCAACGGTAACCCCGGACCAGTTACCCACCTTCTGCCTGGCACCGGTAAGATGGTTGAAAATGGTTGTCTTGCCTGCATTCGGATTTCCTGCCAGGGCAATGGTAAGTTTTTTTGGATGGTTTGCCATACTACACTAACCCCTGCCTCGGAGGGTCACTGCCCCTTCATCGATCCTGAAGGCCGTAGCCTTGAACACTGCTATCTTCTTTTGGTCAGAATCCCTCAAGTGACAAATATACGTGCCAGTACGCCTCCCCTGAAAGAGTTCCTCGCAGGATGCCTCAACCCTTGCACCAAGCTTTACAGGCCTGAAGTAGTTCATGGAGGCCTCGATGGCAAGGGCCATCTTGCCATAACAGTTCACAGCAAGGGCAAAGGCCACGTCGGCCAGGGCGAACAGGGCCGCCCCGTGGCACAGGCCTGCTGCATTTAGATGGTTGGGCCCCACTTCCATTGAAACCCTTGCATGGCCTGCTGCGGCCTCTTCTATTTCCATGTCAAAAAGTCCTATGAGCTTATCATATTTTGCAATATGACTAGCTACCTTTTTTGCCGTTTCGTCAGACACCAATCCCTCCATTTCAATTTCTAAACTTGCTCAACAAAGCAGCCGTTGACTCTACGAGTATGAAAAAAAGTGCTGCAACAAGAATGATCGTTGCACCGCTTGCAAGATTGAACTTCCACGAAAGCCACAATCCAGCCACTATAAAACACATATTCAGCAAGGAGGAAAATAGCATCATCCTTGCCAGGGAACCAACATACCGCTCAACCAGATATGGAGCTATGGTAAAAAGTGCCATTATGAGGATGAGGCCCACAACGCGAATGGTCATGACGACTGCCAGGGCCACCAGGCAAAGCACCATGAAGTGCAAGGGTACCACCTTCACGCCCCTTACCTGGGAAAACTCCCTGTCATAGCTCATGGCCAGTAGCTGTTTGTAGAAACAGGTGACCACACCCACTATCACAACCACGAGTACCGTCATGAGATGGACATCTGATCGGGGCACTGCAAGGATGCTTCCAAAGAGAAAGCTCATCAGATCCACATTGTATCCAGGGGCCAGATCCACCAGGATTATTCCAAGGGCCATGCCCACAGCCCAGAGAACCCCGATTATGGTATCCATTCTGCCCTGTCTTCGGGCAGTCAGGGCAGCCATGACAACGGCCATAAAGAGGGAAAAGGCAACTATGCACGGAAGGGCCGGAAGTGCAAAGAAAAAGGCAATCCCCACCCCTCCGTATGCGGCATGGGCTATGCCTCCAGCCATGAAAACAGATCTGTTGACCACCACGAGGCTTCCAATGATGCCACAGGCAATGGCCGCAAGCATGCCTGCGGCAAGGGCGTTTTGTATGAAGGGCAAATGCAAGAGTGCAATCATGACTGATGTCCATTTCCTTGGGCATGGTGCCTGGCTGCGTCATGCCTTCCAAGAACCCTGTGGGGCATTCCGTGGGCAATCAACTCCATGGGGCAATGTTCGTCCATGATGGTGGTTGCCATCTCTGGGGTAATCTCTGCGGCAGGATGAAAAAATACCTTCTGATTAACGCATACCACAGACTTAACGTACCTGGACAAAAGGCCTATGTCGTGGGTCACAAAGACTATGGTTATCTCCCTGTTGAGCTCCCCAAGAAGATCAAAGAGCTTGGCCTGGCCGCCAATGTCTATGTTGGCCATTGGCTCATCGAGAAAAAGTATTTCAGGGCCACTCACAAGCGCCCTTGCAAGGAGGGTACGCTGGAGCTGACCTCCTGAGAGGTCATTAATGCGTCTTTTTGCAAAATCGGCCATTCCCACCCTTTCAAGGGCCTCCATTGCCTTGAGCCTTTCTCTACTTGAAAAAAAAGGCCCACAGTTGGTGGCTCCCAAGAGCCCCAGCAAGACAACCTCCAGCACAGTGATGGGAAAGTCCTTTTCCCCAGTGGCATACTGGGGCATGTAGCCGGCCCGCTTGCACGACTCCCTAGGAGGTCGCCCCAGGAGCAGCACCTTGCCCTTCTGGGGCTTCAAAAGCCCAAGGATTATCTTAACAAGTGTGGTCTTGCCACCACCGTTTGGGCCAATTATGGCAACAAAATCTCCCTGATGGATGGTAAGGTTGACGTCCTTGAGCACAGGCGCCTTGTTAAAGGAAAAACTCACATTTTCTAGCTGAATTACAGGTATGTTTGCCTTGTCCGGATCTTGGATTGTCATTTCCAGTTTTCCCTTAGCTTTTTTGCTACTTCAAGAAGATTTCTGTCCCACTGGTAGGCAAGGGGATCTGCAACAACGAGGCGAGCACCAGTCGATTCTGCCAGTATCTGGGCAGCCTTGGTGGAGAACTGGGGCTGGACCAGAATCACCTTGATACCCAGCTTCTTGATCGACTTCATCAAATCTACCAGTTGTGATGGCTTGGGCTCCTTGCCTTCCTGCTCCACGGGAATCTGCCTGAGCCCATAGGCCCTGGCAAAGTAACCCCAGGAAGGATGAAAGACCATGAAGGCACGGTTGGAACAACCAGCACCATTGCCCCTTCCAACAAGGAGATTCATGAGCCTAATGTCCAAGGCGATGACCCTGTTTGCAAAGGAGTGAAAATTTGCCCTGAAACTCTGGGTTAGCTCTGGATACTGACATGAGAGGCCCTGAAGAATGTTCCTGGCCTGAATGAGAACGAGGGGCGGGGACAACCAAATATGGGGGTCGAGGAGTTTGCCCTTGCCTGGCAAAAAGGTTCTGTCCTTTGAAGATATGGGGTACAGCTCTATCCCCTGTCTGGTATCCACCACGGCCATTTTGGGGTTTACAGACCTGAACCTGGGTAGCCACGTCTTTTCAAAGGGCACGCCCACTGAAAAATATAGCTGCGCCTCTGAAAGTGCCTTCATCTGGCTCGGCTTTGGCTCATAGGTGGCTGGATTTGCCCCTGGGGGGACCATTACCGTGACATGCACCCTATTTCCGGCAATCTGTTCAACAAAATATTTCTGGGGCAATATGCTCACTATCACATTTCTGGTTTCAGAAGCCCTTGCCCTTCCGGCCACCACAATGAAAAAAAGCCCCAAAAATAACAGCAAAATAGTGGCAAAGGTCTTGTGTACCCTTACCCTCGATCTAGATGAGTTCATTATCCGCACCCTGGGCCTAATTGTTATTGCAACAAAATTGCAGCAAATACCCATGCCAACATTAGTCACCGACTTCATTTTTTCAAGCAAAAAGTAAACTAGGGCATATCGACCATCAAAGTTGCAGCCGCTTCAAAATATCTTCGAGCCGTTCCCTGCAACTTCTAGCGAAATCTTCCGGAAAGTGCCCGGTAATCCACCTGCCCTGTTGCTCGCTGAAGGCCCCGGGCGACTGGGGATGCTTTGGAAGGAGACAGTAGAAAATGCGCTGGTCCAAAGACGAGTCAAAGCGTTTGGACACCTCATAGGAGGTTATCATTCTTGCTCCCAAGGCTGCCAGGACCTTGACTCCCAAAAGAATCGCCCTGTCAAGGCCCCTTCTCAGGGTCGAATCCGCCTCCAGTATGTTGCCAACCTGCGTCGTGGCCATGACTTGAAGCTCTCCCTGGGATCTCTGGGCCTTGGGCACAAACAAAATGACGTTGTCATCCCTGAAGACCACGAGCTCCTTTGGAGGCCCCTTCTGGCCATCTGTCCTGTCATTGGACATTATGGCCTTGAGGTACGCATCGAAAAAACCCGCCCCTGTCTCTTTTTCATAAGCATCGATAAAGGCGGCGACACTGTCACCAACTGCATAGGAAGGCAACTTCTGCCCGTTGCCAGACCAGTCCTCGACCCACTCGGGTACAAGGGCAAACTGCTGATGTATCTGCTGGTGGGATGCATGGAGACGATAACCAGAGGGGCTAAAGTCATATCCATAGTTCCAGCCCCATAGGGTTGCTGAAAAACGAAGTCCAGAGGCCCTTCCCGACCTGATTCCAGAGAGCACCTTTTCCCTTAGGCCTTCAAGTTCCTCTTCGGCAAGAAGCCCTGATCTGTCAAAGTCGATGCCAAGCTCATGGGCAAGGCTGCAAAACACCCTTTGATAATAGAGGTGTCGCAGGCCCCTTACATCGTCCATGTCCAGATCATCCACCGAGTACCGCACGGAATCTTCAGCCATGTTGGCTGCAAAGTGCCCCCAGGGGATATAACTGTTGGCCCGCAGGTATTCCCATATGTGGCACTTCTTTTTGCACAAGAACTCCCCAACGATTGGGCTTCCACCCTGAACGCCTGGCCTTAGAAGCATTACCTCCTTGAGTCTGTCTGGAAGGCTCGGATTGTTGCCCAGTGTTTCATAGAGATCATGGTCTTTGATGCACGGCCTTGGATTTCCATCCTTTCCCCTGGCAAACTTGAGGCCCACGATCTCGCCTCCTGGGTCACGATGAAAGTCTGCCGCCAGGGGCAAAAGCCTTGCCAGAAGCTCCCCATCCCTGCATGTTTGGGCAATGGCCAGGATTATCGGCCGTGGGACCCTTTCGAGCTCCACGTCGTCAAGTACGTCCCAGCCCTTGAAACTGGTGTTACCCTTTGGCTTGAAGGACAAGGGCACATCCCGCGTGGAAGCCCGCCTGGCGGCTTCAGAAAGGATGTAGGTGGTTCCCCAAAAGGGAAAGGCATTTGGTATTTCATATATGGGCTGGGCTGAATCAAAGGCAAGGTCTCCCTCAGGAAAATTTCTCTCATTCCTTACAGGCTTGCCATTTTCATCGACTCCCAATTCAAATATGTGGTCACTTTCCCTCAGATTCAAAACCTCATAACTTGGCCTGTGAAGCCCCACGAGAAATCTGCCATCAGGATGAACGCAGGTTTTTAGACTCCTTTTCAATTCCCTTCCCCCCTACGACTTGTCTGGCTTCTTAGAATAGCGTTCAATAGACAAAATATTCAAGAAATTTACTAGAAAAGCCCCCTTTTAAAAAATAACCAATTTTCATGCCCCTTAGCCCGGCTTGAAAAAATCCGGCTATAAGTTAAAGTAAAAAAACCATACAATGAAATTTTTTCAAAGTGTGCTTATTCATCGCATTGTTTGTAACACACCAACTTGCTATCTACCCAAGGGTCCAGGTTTTGACAAAAGAAAAGGCCCCAGAGACTTTAGTTCATTTTCCAATACCCAGACAGAACTTACCCATTAGCTTCTAACAGCTGTTATGAGTAGATCACAATCCAATACCAACACCCGTCTGTCACGCACTTTTTTCTTCCTAGGAATCATCTGGCTCCTAGCAATCGCTGCATCCACCATTTACGAACTGAACCAGGTCAAAAAATCCTATGCAAAGGCAACATTCATCATTGCCGAATCCCTTTTGCGAAACGATACCGTGTTTCTTCGCTGGGCTGCAATGCATGTGACAAACTCGCGCCAGCTGGACCAGGCCCACATGAATCCCGCCTCTTTCATGCAACAATTTTGCAGCCTGTCCAGAAAACTTTACGGGATGTCGTGCAACATAACCAGTGAATTTCCACAGATGCCCCAATTCAGCCCGGTTATCAACAGGGCGATCTCGGCACTGCCGCAGCCAGGAAACAACAAACCAGTCCTGGAAGGTACGGTCAAACGGGGCAGCAGCACCTATTTTCAATTCTTTACCCCACTCCATGCCCAGGGCCCGTGTCTCAAGTGTCACCAGCCCTCCATGCGCACTCCCCAGGGGGTTTTAGGCAAGCTTTACACCTACATACCAGTGTCACTTCTGGCTGATGAGCAAAACAGACAAAAATTCCGGATTGTTCTCGTCCATCTGTCCTTTGGCCTCCTTGGGCTCTTAGGCCTTTTTGTCTCATACAAAAAGATTCATGAGTCCACTGAATGTCTTAAGACCAAGGAAGAGCAGTTTCGCACCCTGCTCAATGCCTCTCCAGACATCATATGCTTCAAGGATGCCCAGGGCCGCTGGCTCGAGGTCAACAAGGTCGGGCGAAAGCTATTCATGCTGGAAGATGTGGATTTTAAGGGAAAAAAGGATTCGGAGCTGGCAAACTACGCCCACCCAAACTATCAGGAGATTTTACGTGCCTGCCAGGCCTCTGACGAGGAGGCTTGGGAACAAGGACAATCTGTGCGCCTGGAAAAGGTCATACCCCTGCCAGATGGCTCTTACAGGGTCTTTGACCTCATCAAGATCCCCCTGTTTGAAAAGGATGGCCGGCGCAAGGGCCTCATGGTCCTGGGAAGGGATATAACCCACATAAAGAAGACCGAAGAAGAGCGGCAAATGCTCGCCTCTGCCGTTGAAAATGCAGCCGATGCCATAATCATCACCGACCCCACGGGCAATATCCAATATGTGAACCCGGCCTTTGAGCGCATGACAGGCTACAGCGCCCAGGAAGTCATAGGCAAGAATCCCAGGATCTTGAAGAGTGGAAAACATGACGATGCCTTCTACAAAAAACTCTGGGAAACCATAGCAAGGGGCCGTGTATGGGAAGGAAGGGTGATAAACAGACGAAAGGACGGCTCCCTTTACACAGCTGACGTAACTATCTTTCCCGTTTTCGATTCAACAGGAAACATAATCAGATATGTTTCCATGCAGAGGGATGTTACCGAGCATGTAAAACTTCATGAGGAAAAGGCCAGGCTGGAGTCGCAGCTCCAGCAGGCCCAGAGGCTGGAGTCAATCGGAAGGCTTGCTGGAGGCGTGGCCCACGACCTCAACAACCTCCTTACCCCAATCCTTGGCTTCAGCGAACTGATACTCCAGGAGCTCCATCACCAGGACAGGCGCAAGTCACAACTGGAACAGATAGTAAAGGCCGCCAACAAGGCCAGGGACATTGTGAGACAGCTCCTTGCATTCAGCAGGAAACAGACAGTAGAGATAAGACCCGTCAATCTCAACGACGTGCTGGCAGAGCTGGAAAAACTCCTTAGACGCACCCTCAGGGAAAACATAGTTCTTCAGATAAAATTTACGAAACCACTGCCCCTCATAGAAGGCGACACCGGCCTGCTGCAACAGGTGATAATGAACCTCGTGGCCAATGCCCAGGATGCCATGGACAGGGGCGGCACGTGCATCATTGAAACCAGGGTGGTCGATGTGGGTGATGAAATGGAAAAGACCCACCCAGGCCTAAAAAAGGGGAGATATGTGCTCCTGCGGGTCTCAGACACGGGCTGTGGCATGGATGAAGAGACAAGGCAGCATATCTTCGAGCCCTTTTACACCAGGAACAAGGAGCAGGGAACCGGACTTGGACTTGCGACGGTTTACGGCATAGTAAAACAGCTCGGTGGCCACATCTATGTCTGGAGCAAACCAGGAAAGGGCACAACCTTTGAACTCTACTTCCCTGCCCTTGACGCCACGGAAAGGGCCAGGGCCATGAAGGAAAGGCAAGTCCTGCCCAGGAGTATAAAGGCAAGTGAAACCATCCTGTTGGTCGAAGACGACCAGGCGGTCAGAAATCTCACCATGACAATGCTGGAAAAGGAGGGGTACAGGGTTCTCGTGGCAATCAGCGGCGAAGACGCTCTCGCCCTCTTGAACAGATATGAAGGCACGGTGGATCTCTTGCTCACAGACGTTGTCATGCCAGGCATGAACGGCAAGGAGCTTTACAACCTTGCACGAAAGAAATTCCCACACCTAAAGGTGTTATATATGTCTGGCTACACCAAAAATGTCATTGCCAACCACGGGGTGCTTGAAAATGGCACTGCCTTCATTCTAAAGCCATTCACCATCTATGAACTGACCTACAAGATCAGGGAGATATTGAAATCATAGGGGGCAGGTTATCCAAGACTTCAAAGAAGCGATTTGAAGACCTGCCTCTTCATCACTAAAAAAATTTGCTATTGGCAAGACTCCCAGTAACTTCCATCCAGATCCCAGTTGGCAAACATGACCTCGATCCCTAGGGTTGAGGCTTCCTCGCAATATCTTCTTCTTTCTTCCGCCAAGGCTTCACCCTCTAGCCCATATTCAACATCAAAGACAGGTTTCAGACTCTCCACAAAGGGCCATGCAAGGTCACACTCTTCATAGTCAAAACAGCTTTCCATAAGGAGAAAATCAAAATAACCCACAAGATCCCGTGCCTGCTCCAGATCGTTCTTTAGCCCAATGGCAAGCCCCCTCTTGTGGGCCTCGCGTGCCAAAAACTTATTGTAGGAAAGCTGATCTTCGTAGGTGAGAGGAAAGCCCGTATTGTTGGAAAATCCATCGATATTGTCTGGCTCGACGCCATCGCACCCCTTTTCCACAGCGAGATCGAGCCTCTTAGCCATTATGGCACGCACATTTTGGGAACGGATATCCAACCACTGCTCCCCCTGCCACCCTTGGAGACTGAGACCTAGTTCCCCCTGGCTGAACAAGGAATAGTCTGGGCGCCACGACTCTGCACTGCCGGCTGAAAAATAACATATCACCCGTTTGCCCTGGGCCTTGAGCCTGTCGATGATGGCTTTTTGTGTATCGAAAAGATCGATGTCATAAATATCAGCCCCGGTGGGTTCTACTATGTCACCCTGAAGCTGCCAGTAAAAGGTTGCCCCTGCAAGGGGCCTGTACCAATCCTGGCCAGTCACATTTACATGAAAAAGCCAGGGCCCGGGCTCCACTGCATCGAAATCCACAAACTGCCAGTTCACCTTGTCTATGTCTTCAAGGGCCAGATAGTCTCTGACTGCTGGTGAGACATCGATGCCTGCATTGTCATTTATGGGATTGGCAGGAAGTGCCTTTCCAAATACGTATGGCCAGTCATCCTCACCGAAGGGCCCTACATCCTCCCATTGGGCATAAACCGTGCCCTCGCCCTTCTTTATTTTGACCCATCTGTCCTTCAAGACAGAGCCAGGGCTATTCATATCCTCCCTGGACCGCCAGTACACATGAGAAAAGGCATCGGGCTTTTTGTTGCCCAGCTCGTCCAAATCGTCGTAAGGCAAGGCTACATAAAATGGATTTTCACCTGGGATGAACCCTGCTGGGAAATATCCGTTTCTGTTATATGGATCATCCACCCCTCCGTAGTGCTCAAGCCACTGCTCGTCCCAGGCACTGTCACTGTTGCCTATCCATCCGTTTTCATCCCCTGCCGACTCGCCTATCCAGAAAACTGTGGATGTGATCGAATCATGCCACGGATAACCCCTTACCCAGCCCTTTATAAAGTACCTTTTTTGAGCTTCATCGTATCGAAGTAAGGCCCTGTAAAAGAGCCCGCTCACCGGGTCATCCCTCAAGACAGTAAAAATTCCTATCCCTGGCTTGCTCCCTGAATCACTATAGGCAAAAGCCTTCCCTCTGAAACCTAAGTGGTAAGGCGTTAAAAAAGAGTTCAACCCCAAAAGGACCATTAAAACAATTAAGGGCCTCATACGCCCGTGCACCATGGCATTCTTCATGAAAAACTCCTACAACACTAATAAAATCACTAAGTTACACAGAAAATCATCGTTTTTGAAAAGCAAGATGAATACCAAAACTATTGGCACAAGAAAATTTGAAAAATGGAGCCTGTTGGTTTGATGTTTCCTGCGAGCCAGAGGGGATGCCCTTTTGGAACATGTTTTGCATATGCTATCAATCACAAGGGGCCCAAGGAAGAGGGCTTAGTTGATTTCATGCAGGGTGTATCTGATTTTTGAAAAATTCTCAGATGGCGCCCGCCTTGGGGGCATGGAATTTTTTAGGAAATCAGTCTGGACCTGGCCTTATTTCCCCAAAAACCGCCGCGGGTAGGGGCGAAAATTGCTTTTTATCACAATTTCCGCCCCTGGACCCGCTTTTTGGAAACGGAGGCGGCATATCTATTTAAAATGAACTGGGCCCCTTTATCAAGTCTTGTATACCTTTTTGGTCCATTTTGCGTGGGGTGTTATCTCTTTTTTGACAAAGAGATGGAATTTATGTTTGCCCTTTCTTAGTTCATCGAACCGCCTGTACACATACACCTTCACAAGGTCTGTCACAAAGGCTGAGGCAATGGAGTAAGCCCAAATCAAGGCTATCTCAGGCCATGTGATTGGTGTAATCAGACCAAATCCGTAGGCTGCTATCAGTGTACCTGCAACCTTGGTAACCACTGCGGACCATATCATGATTGGGGCTGGATATGGTTTCTCCCAGAAATGCCCCTTGGTTCTTGCAACAAAGAGCACCAGGTGGCCTGCCACGGCCATCTTCAAGAAGACGTAGGTCTGGACCTGTGCGACATCTAAATGGAGCCAGTCCAGGGCCAGGAGCAACATTCCAAAGCTCCCCACGATTCCAACAATCCCCATGGACGTGGCTATGGTTATGACCTCGGCCATGTCCCACCGGGCAGGTTCCCGGTTCAGCTTGGTGTTGTCGTAGGCAATGGTCATTATGGGCACGTCATTAAGGAAGGCCAGCAGGATTATCATGATGGCAGTAATTGGGTAGAAATTGAAGAAAATCATTGCGAGGACAACGAAGACCATGATTCGAATGGTCTCGGAAATCCTGTAGATGGCATAGGAATTCATGCGCTCGAATATCTTCCTGGCCTCTTCAACGGCCCGAATAATCACAGAGAGCCCAGGGGCTGTAAGAACCAGGTCAGCAGCGGCCCGTGCCGCATCTGTGGCCCCGGACACTGCAATACCCACGTCCGCCTGTTTTAGCGCAGGGGCATCATTTACGCCGTCTCCTGTCATGCCCACAATGTGATTCTTTTTCTGAAGGGCCTTAACAATGGCAAACTTGTGCTCTGGAAAGACCTCTGCAAAACCATCCGCCTCTTCGATTATTTCCGGAGCCGCATCCACAAGATCCTCCTGAGAATCATCCTTAAGGAAGGCGGATACGGGTTTTATGTTGGTTCCAAGGCCCAACTTTCTGGCTATTTGTTTCGCTATTGCCAGATTGTCTCCTGTAACCATCTTGACGGTGATTCCATACTTCTTGGCATGTCGAATCGTTTCTGCAGAATCCTCCCTTGGCGGGTCGAAAAGGGGCAGGATGCCAAGGAGTTCCCACGTCTTTCCATCCCTGGATACTGCCACACCCAAGGTCCTGTAACCCTCTTCTGCAAACTTGTTTACGACCTCCTGCACCTTCTTGGCGGTGTCTTCATCTGGACCAACCAGTTCCAAGATGACCTGGGGGGCACCTTTTGTCACCCTTATCACCTTGCCGTCTTCTGTTTGAATCTCCGCCTCGGTGCGTTTCCTGACAGGGTCAAAGGGTATGAAATGAAGCTGCTTGAATCTCTTGAGGACACCTTTGTCTTTAAGGGCAGCAAGTATTGCCCCGTCTATGGCATCGGCATCCTCCTCCTTGCTCGCCAGGGCGGCATAGAGGATGAGTTCGTCCTTGTCCTTGGCGGCAATGGTCACGGGCTCGCCTAGGGTGAGTTCATTTTTGGTCAGGGTGCCAGTCTTGTCGGAACAAAGGATGTCCATCCCTGCCATTTCCTCGATGGATTCAAGCCTTGAGACAATGGCCTTCATCCTGGAAAGGGCCAGTGCTCCAACCGCCATGGTTACTGAAAGAACCGCAGGCATTGCCACAGGGATGGATGCAACCGTGAGTATCAGGGCAAACTGGACGAGCTCGAGCCAGGGATCACCCCTGTGGAGCTGGAACAGGATGAGCACGGCGACAAGGGCTAGGGAGACATAGATGAGATAGTCGGCAATGGTGAGGACCGCCTTTTGGAAATGGGAGACCGTCTTGGCCGTGGAGACAAGCTGGGCAGTCTTGCCAAAGTATGTATTCTTTCCAGTGGCAACGACAACCGCTACCATCTCTCCCTGCTTGACTATGGAACCGGAAAAGGCGCTGTCCCCCTTTGATTTGCTCACAGGCAGGGACTCTCCAGTCAGGGCAGACTGGTCGATGCTCAGATAGTCTCCATCCAGCAGGATGACATCGGCAGGCACGATATCGCCAAGACGCAGCCTTACTATGTCCCCTGGGACGAGGGTGGCAGCATCAACCTCTTGCCACTTTCCGTCCCGCAATGCCCTGGCCTTCAGGGCTAGCTTCTTTTTTAGGGCCTCAATGGCATTGTCCGCCTTGTACTCCTGCCAGAACCCAACCACGGCGTTGAAAACCAACAGGGCACAAATTATCGCAAAGTCACTCCAGTGACGAACAATGGCGGACAGAATCGCCGCCACTTCAATCATCCAGGGAATCGGGCCCCAGAAGTAGCTGAGAAATTTCAGTATGGGGTTGACCTTTTTCTCTTCGATTGAATTGGGCCCATACTTGGCCAGCCTCCTTTTTACCTCTTCGGAACTCAATCCATTGAGACTGGTCTGGAGGGACTGGAGAAGTTTCTCTATTTCGGCCTCACTAAGGTGTTTCTCAATGGTGGTCTGACGTTCCTTGGAGGCTGAACCACCCTCTACCTTGGTTTTGACTTGCTGGGAAATGGTTGAAGAACTTGTTTGAGCCATGGCGTGCTCCTTTGAGTTGGACTGGTCAGGTGACAAGGGTGTCATCTGACTTCATTTGACACTTTTAGGGGCGAGACAAACTCCTTTGACTAAGAATTACGTTAAACACGAACCGGCCAGTTTCAAGGAACAAAAATCTTAACCACCTAAAATCATTAGAAATAAACATTGACAACTGGCCACTTTTCGCCCACCCACCTTGACGCCATGAGGGCTCGTATATAGCGTATCTTCAGCATGGCCAAGCATGCAACGGTAACTTTGTAGAGTTCCCTGCTCCTAAGCCACGCCAAAAAAATTCCATCATGGTGCAAATCACATCTATCGTTAAGGGACGCAAATTGCCCATGATGTCACAAAAAATTTTAAATCAAGGAGGAAAAACAGTATGAAGAAGATTGCAATAAACGGCCTAGGCAGGATAGGCAGACTCGTTCTTAGACACTACATGGACATGAATCCAGACGCCTTCGAGATAGTGGCTGCCAACGACTTGGTGCCAACCGAGGATCTGGCCTACCTCATCAAGTATGATTCAGTGCACGGCAGGGCACCCTTTGATGTCTCCTGCGGCGAAGACTACATCCAGCTTGGTGATAAAAAGATCACCATTTTTTCAGAAAAGGAACCCGCCAAGCTTCCCTGGAAGGATCTTGGCGTCGACATCGTTATCGAGTGTACAGGAAGATTCACCAAAAGGGAGCTTGCTGCCAAACACTTGGAGGCTGGAGCCAAACGGGTAATCATAAGTGCCCCCTCAAAGGATGCCGACTGGATGGTTGTCCTTGGGGTCAATGAGAATGAATTTGACCCAGACAAACATCTCATAATTTCAAACGCCTCTTGCACCACCAACTCCCTTGCCCCACCACTCAAGGTCTTGCATGACAACTTTGGGGTTGAAAAGGTCTTGGTTACCACCATTCACGCATACACTGCATCCCAGGGACTGGTGGACAAGCCTGCCAAGAAAAGAATCAGAGGCAGGGCAGCGGCTGTATCTCTCATACCAACCTCCACTGGCAGCGATATTGCCACCACCAGGGTACTACCTGAACTCGAGGGCAGAGTCAGGGCACTGGCAGTCCGGGTTCCCATTCCAGACGGAGCCCTTACGGATATAAGTGCCGTGCTCAAAACCAACGTCACGGAAGAGATGGTCAACAATGCCTTCAAAGAGGCTGCGGCAGGCCCTCTTAAGGGGATCTTGGGCTACACAGAGGAAGAGGTGGTCTCTGTGGACATCATAGATGACCCCCGTTCAGGCATTGTACATGCACTTTCAACCAGGGTTATCCAGTCAGATACCGTCAAGGTACAGGTATGGTACGACAATGAGTATGGCTATTCCAGACGTCTGCTGGATCTAATTACCGCCCTGAACCTTTAATTGAGCAAACAGTTGGTTGGGCAGGGCACATGGTTCCTGCCCAACCTCTTCCCCCAAAGGCGGGAAGGCAAAGGGGGTGTGACATGAAAATTTTGGTGTACAGCGCCCGATCCTACGACAGGGACTTTCTCAGCAGGGCCAACAGGGATGGCCTGTGCGACTTCCACTTTACAGAGGCCCAGTTAAAGCCAGATTCCGTAGTAATGGCCAAGGGCTTTGAGGGAGTCTGCTGTTTCGTGAACGACGATCTTGGAAGCCAGGTTCTGAAGAGTCTTGCTTCCTTTGGCATCAAACTCGTGCTTCTGCGATGCACGGGTTTCAACAATGTAGACCTCGAGACGGCAGAAGAACTGGGCATTACCGTGATGAGGGTCGCCAAATATTCCCCCTATTCCGTTGCAGAATTTTCTGTTGGCCTAATGCTCAATCTGAACCGGAAGATCCACAGGGCCTACATGAGGGTCAAGGAAGAAAATTTCCTCCTGGACGGACTAATGGGTTTTGACATGTATGGAAAGACTGTGGGAATCTTGGGGACGGGCAAGATAGGGACGGTCGTGGCCAAAATCCTTGGCCAGGGCTTTGGCATGAACGTACTTGCCCATGACGTCCGGGAGAATCCAGAAGTGAAAGAATATGGTGGAACCTATGTGGAGATCGATGACCTGCTGAGAAATTCCGACATTGTAACCCTGCATCTTCCCCTTACACCAGACACCTACCATCTAATTGACAAGGACAAACTGGCCATCATGAAAAAGGGGGCATTACTCATAAACACGAGCAGGGGTGCCATAATCGATACGAGGGCGCTTATCGACAGCCTCAAAGAAAAGCATCTTGGTGGCGCAGGCCTCGACGTTTACGAAGAAGAGGGAGACATATTTTACAAAAATCTTTCCGAGGAGATAATCGATGACGAGGTATTCCTACTGCTCCTCACATTTCCAAACGTGATAGTAACAGGACATCAGGCCTACTTCACCAAGGAGGCCCTTACCCACATAGCCGAGACAACCATTAAGAATGTGAGAGATTTTATTGCCAACAGAACAAACGAAAATGTACTGGTTGCCAGCAAGGTAATCAGAAACTTTAGTGGAAAGGGGTAAGTCTCTAGGGCAGACTTGTATTGGTTAAGTAAATGCAGTCTCTTTACTTTGGGTACATTTTTTTAAATCTTTTCTATTTTGTGTTCTTTGTCACATTGACAAGGGGTACTTGCTGCTCTACTTATACTTTTAGTGAAGGGATGTAGAAGCGAAAGAAGCTGTTTTTTTATTTTGCGGATGAAAGGAGGAACGACATGATTAAAAAGATTCTTGTAGCTACTGATGGTTCTGATACGGCGGTGAAGGCTGGAACATTTGCAATTGAGCTTGCTTCCCAGCTAAATGCCAGCATTTATGCCCTCTATGTTGCCGATGCCATAGAATTCCTAGCAGGAATGAAACTGGCCGAGATGTACCTGCCTACCAGGGACATAATCATTCAACAACTGGAAGAAGAGGGCAAGGCAGCCATCAGCAGGCTTGAAGACATTGCCAAGGCAAAAGGGGTTTCCTTTTCTGGAGAAGTGGTAAAGGGTAATGACCCTGTGGAGGAAATAGTTAGTGCAGCCAACAAGGAATCTGCCGACCTTATAGTTGTGGGCTCACATGGTAAAAAGACCTCCCTGCTGGACATTGCCCTGGGAGAGATTCCACCAAAACTCCTAAGCGCCAATGTGCCATGCCCAGTCACTGTTGTGAAAAAGTAAGACATCAGGGCCCGATACCAGTCTTATAGCCAATTCCTTGAGGCTTCATGAAAAGCGCCACGACAACAGAGGCAGCAAGCACTGACCTGAGATAATCATCCCGGGCCGCTTACTTCCCTCTGTTGTCTGGGCCCAGGGCCCAGAGGACGAAATCCACCCGAGCATCCAATAGTTTCTACCCAGCCTAAAAAAACTTCCTGCCAAATTCATCACTTTCAACGAGCAGCTACTCTTTCAAAAATCTTCTTGGAATACCTTCAAGAGTGACTAAAAAACAGACGTGATTCAAGGGGATTACAGAGTGAAAGGGAGAGATTTTTGTTTTTTGGACAACGAGTGTATTGAGGAATGACCATTGGTGCCCCCGGCACGATTCGAACGTGCGACACCAGGATTAGGAATCCTGTGCTCTATCCCCTGAGCTACGGGGGCCCAGTGAAGTTTGGCTGCAACTGTTAACACAAATTCACACGAAATGTCAAGAATCGTGATGAATCAAAAAGGGCCTCATGACGAGGCCCCTTTGAAACCTGATGGACTACAAGCCCACTTTTTTGAGTTCCTCAACAACCTTCTTTTGCTCACTGTTCAAGGACTTTGGAACATCTATCATTATTCTCACATACAAGTCCTTTCTAGTGCCGCCGGAACCTGGCAATCCCTTGCCACGTAGCCGCATCTTCTGGCCACATCTGATTCCTGGAGGAACCTTGAGCTTCAGTTTACCACCGTCGATGCCAGGCACCTCCACCTTGGTTCCGAGGCAAGCCTCTGAAAACTTGATGAACTTGTCATAAACAAGCTTGCCATCCTTATCGAAATAGAAGCCTTGTGGCAAGGTTATGTTGATTCTCAGATAGAGGTCTCCCCTGCCGCCAGGGCCTTGGACACCCTTTGCGGGGACCCTTATCTTCTTGCCCTGCTCAATACCCTTTGGAATCTTGACGGAAATCTTCTCTGGGAAACCGCCAGTCTGCAGGGCAATTATCTTCTTGTCCCCGTTGATGACTTCCTGGGGCGTTACATACAGGTCCAAAATGACGTCCTGGCCCTTTGGCTGTGGGGTATTATAGACATACTGATCGTCTCCTCCATAACCTGCCCCTGTGGTGTAAGCGTAGTCACCACCACCATGGGCAGAGAAGAGGTCATCAAAGATGGAGCCCATTCCGCCGGCTCCGCCACCGCCGCCAGTCCTGAAGATTATACGGGTAAAACCGTCCCCTCCGATCCCAAGGTCCTCGAAAATAGAGGAAAAGTCGAAGTTTCTGAAGATATCTTCCTGACTGTAATGTCTATGAAACTCCTGGGATCCGAAGGAGTCATATTCCTTGCGTTTTTTCGGATCGCTCAGTACAGCATAGGCCTCATTGATCTCTTTAAACTTCTCTTCAGCCTCCTTGTTCCCCTTGTTCTTGTCTGGGTGATATTTTACGGCCAGCTTCCTGAAGGCCTTTTTTATTTCCTCCGGGCTTGCATCCTTTGATACACCTAATATTTTGTAATAATCTTTTCCCTGAGTCATTGCCTAAACCTTTATCCTCTCTAATATTAATGAAATTTTGTCTTGTTTTTGATTTGGGAATTTACTGAAACATGAACCACATAGTAAAGCCATAATAAAAAGTAAGGTCTGCCATTACAAAGTCAAGGATTTGACATCCCCATGAATTTACAAATAAATATTTTTGAACCTGCATCCCCATCCGACCCCAAACTAATCGAGGAAGCCATTGCCAAATTCAAGGATGAGTTTCTTCCCTATGGAAACCTCACCTTTTCGTTCATGAGCCCTGTTGGGGAAGCAAACCCCGAGCTCTCCTATCTAGCCATGGACGATGAAAAGAAGGCCCGACTATTCACCAATCTGGTTTCTAGCTGCAATGACTATACCTTTATTATACTTTCAAGGGGCGGCTATGGCACCATGAGATGGCTCGGCAAAGTTGACTTCGATGCCATCTCGAGCCATTTGGACAAGGTGCTCATAATTGGCTTTAGCGATGCAACCTTTCTCGCCTGCCACCTCTTGAACCACAACAAGACCTTCCTTCATGGGCCAATGCTTTCAACCTTCTTGACCACTTGCCAGGAAAGCCGCACGGCCCTTTTGGAGTTTCTTGCCACAGGCAGGCTCTCGAAGCTCAGGGGCAAAACCCTTTCACCCGGCACGGTGAAAGGGCCGATTGTGGGTGGCAACCTGACTTGTCTCTGCCATACCATAGGAACACCCTTCGAGCCTGACTGGGAAGACAATATCCTTTTCATGGAAGATTGCGGAGAAGACATATACAGGGTGGACAGGATGCTCACCCATCTCCTTCATGCAGGGGTGCTGGACAAAGTCAAAGCAATAGCAATCGGGACCTTTCTTTTGAAGAAACACGAGGAAGGGAAGGAACATCTACTGCTGAAACTTTTTCATGACAGGCTAAAAGGCCTTGGAATACCAATTTTGGTCGATGTGCCCGCCGGGCATGGAAGGTGTAACATGCCCATCTTGTTGGGCAGCGATTATGAGCTTGATGCTTCAGCGGGTCTCTTAAGACCTTTATAAAATTAAAAGGGCCATTAAAAGTGACTGCTCATTGCCACAATCTTGATATTGTTTTCTAGGGCCTCGACGAGGCAAAAGGCCTCCTTGAGGTCACATCCCCATGAAACCACTCCGTGCCCCTTCAATATGAACACCTTACCCCGCTTTGCAGCATCACCACAGTAGCTGGCAAGTTCCCTGCTTCCAGGCTTGAGTCTTGGCACCATTTCCACCCTGGGAAAAAGATGCTCTGCCTCCACCAGACCAGACAATTCCACATACTCCTTTTTGAGGCTAACGGCTGTACACCAGGGAGCATGTGCGTGAATGACCGCCCTTGCCTGGGGAACCTCCTTGTAAATGGCCAGATGCGCAAAAATCTCAGAGGATGGTTCCTTGCTTCCTGCACAAACCTTACCTGTATCGTCAACCACTACTAGCCCATCTGGCCCCATGAGCCCCTTGTGCACGCCAGAAGCCGTGACCAGGAACCTTTTGTCATCGAGCTTCACACTCATATTGCCATTGGCTCCTGCTATGAACCCCTTGTCATACAATAGCTTTGCAAATGCAATTAGTTCATCGCTTAATTTATTATCCTTAATAGTCGTTACTGAACGTACTTTATTCACGTGTATTCCCCCTATTTATGCGGTTTGCTTGACATTTGCTGTTTAATGAATTAATGAACTTGCTTATCGATTATCTGTTCTTAACTTTAGGGAGTACAAAAAAATGGAGGGATATGCCATGAAAAAAATCGTGGGAATTTTGCTCTTTCTTGGTTTGCTGTTCCCTGCTGGCGTTTTTGCTGGAGGATACGCTTCACCAAGCACGGATCAGCTGTTGAAGAGGATTGAACAACTCACTCGTGAGCTTCAGCAAGTCAAAAGAGAGCTTAATGAAGTCAAGACCAAAGGAACCAATGCCGCCCTCGAAAGGGAACTTCAGGCATTAAAGTCCAAGCAGGAAGACACTGACGACAATCTCGACGAGCTTTCCGACCAGTTTGAAGACCTTATGACAAACGGTGTCGGACGTTTCGAGGTCTTCGGTGACTATCGTTTCCGCATGGATTCCACCAGGGCACATGCAAGGTCCTACTATGATGCCATCGAGCTTGGCCAGTGGATGCAGGGTGGAATGGTTGGTCCAATGCCCGAGAAGAAAGAGGCAGAGGATTTCAACAACGACACCCTTTTCACCAACAGGCTCCGTCTTGGCATGAAGGTTAAGGCAACCGAGAATGTCACCTTCAAAGGTAGGGTTACCATGTACAAGATTTGGGGCATGGAAAGCTCTGCCAAGACAGCTTACCCATTCGGTGGCAATGGCTTCATGTGGGATCCAAACATCAGCCGTCGTCCAAATGACAACACCCTCAGGGTTGAGATGGCCTATGTAAACTGGACAAACATCATGGATCTGCCCATCTGGATCTCTGTTGGTAGGCGTCCAACCGTTGATGGACCTCCAGCACAGCTGAGGTACAACTACGACAGCCGCTATGCTACTCCAGTGGCACTTGGTGTTGACTGGACATTTGACGGCGCCACCTTTGGTTACATGTACACCAATCCATGGCCAGGTAAGATTCGTATCTGCTACGGTCGTGGATACGAAGCAGGGTTCGATTCTGATGACAACCCAACTGCCGGCCTCGATGATACCGATCTTTACGGATTCAGCTGGGATATCATAAACGACACTGAAAACCACAGGTTCGCCAACCTCCAGGTTTTCAGGGCAGCTGATATTCCAGATCTCATGGAAGGCCGCTCCATCTCCAACAACACCATGCCTTTCGCCCTGATGACCACAGGAACTCAGGAAAGGGTTGACGCAACCGCTGACCTGGGTGACATCTACCATGCAAGCTTTGTTTACATGGATAGGTTCCGCGGAATCGACTGGTTCATAAGTGGTGGTCTCAGCCGTACAGATGACAGGGGACGTAACTTCATGGGATACGGTCTCCTCACCGATCCTACCGATACTTCCAAGGAGAATCACTGGGGCTGGGCAGCATACGCTGGCTTCAGAGTTCCTCTGGAAAGCCTCAGGAGCAAGATCGGCTTCGAGTACAACTTTGGTTCACGTTACTGGATCAACTTCACCCCAGCTGCTGACGACCTCTATCTCAGCAAGCTTGCTACTCGCGGTCATGTTGGTGAAGTCTACTGGATCTGGGATGTACCAGCTGGCGAAGCCATCTCCAAGTATGCTAAGGTATTCATGAGAGTTGGATATCAGTACTACTGGATCAACTACACAGGCAGCGGAAGCTGGCTTGGCAAGCCTTGGGATGTTGATGACGTAGGCAAGGATCCAAACCTGGCCCAGTTCTTCGCTCCTGTTAACCAGATGGATAACATCTATGCCACATTTGAGGTCTATTTCTAAAAGGGACTTCTTGACATAGAGTCATATAAAGGAAGGAGGGGGCTTGACCACCTCCTTCCTTTTTTTGTTTTTAAATACTTTTCAATGGGAGGACAAAAATGCCCATCTATGAATTCCAATGCAGAAGCTGCGGATATGTCTTTGAACTTCTCCTTATGTCCAAGGATGAAATGGAGGATGTAAGATGTGCCAAGTGTTCAAGCCCTGATGTGGGAAAGCTTATGAGTGCAGCAAATATCGCAACGGGTCCGTCAAAGTCGTCTGCATCTCCATCGGCTAGCACTCCATCATACACCACGAACCAGTGCCAGTCTGGAAGCTGTACCCAGATAAACCTGCCTGGCCACACAAAAGGTTAAAAAAAGAAAAGCCCCTTGGCACCCAAGGGGCTCAGTCTCCTCAAAATATCCGCCAAACTATGGCGAATCTACATATTGACTATCTTCTCATAGGGCCAGGCCACTAGCCCTCCATCGAGTAGCCATATCTTGTCTCTATCAAATCCTTCTGATTCCAGTATCTTTGCTGCCTCGTAACCCCTAAGGGATATCTTGCAAAGACATATTATCTCCTTGTCTCGCGGAAGCTCCGATGCCTTCTTGCGCACCATGCCAAGGGGTATGTGCACCACATTTTCGTAGGGCAGTCGCATCTGCTCCAGTTCCTTTGGAGTCCTGACGTCCAGGAATATGAAATCTTCTCCCTTATCGAGCTTCTCCTTGACCTCTTTGGGAGAATATGCACGTATGAGTCCATCCCTCTTATTCTGAATGACATTGGCAGCAACAATCAGATTGTCAATGGCCGGAGAATATGGAGGCGCATAGGCCATATCTGTTTCAAAACAATCATCAACAGTGCCACCTGCCTTTAGAAGGGCCGCTGCCGTATCCACCCGGCTCAAGACCTCCCCTGGCCCCAGGGCCTGTATGCCAAGAATTCTGCCGGAGTATTTTTCTGCCACCATCTTGAAGTGTATCAGCTTGGCATCCTTCATATAGTGGGGCTTGTCTGGTGCAGGGCAAAGTGAGGTAAGGACTTCCATGCCTTCACCCCTTGCATCCCTCTCTGTGAGACCGGTACGCGCCACATTGAAGCCAAGAATATTGCAAACACCGGTGCCGCACACACCTGAGAAGGTCGAATTCCACCCGGCCAAATTGTTTCCAATAATGCGACCATGTTTGTTGGCAGTGGACCCCATTGGCGCATACATGGGTTTGCCTGTAACTATGTTGTAGGACTGCACACAGTCGCCACCTGCATAGATATCCGGGTCTGAAGTCCTGAGATGGGCATCAACAACAATGCCCATTCTTCCAACTCTTAGACCTGCATCCTCTGCAAGCTTGGTGTTGGGTCTAAAACCAATGGCAAGCAACACCAGATCCGCCTCGATCTCTGTCTTTTCAGTGACAACCTTGGCTACCCTGCCCTCTCCCTCGAAACTTGAGACACCATCTCCCACATGTAAGACGACCCCCTTCGACTGGATGTGTTTCATTAAAGGCACTGCCATCTCTTCATCCAGTAAGGCAGGAAGAACAAACGGCAGTTTTTCCACTACATGCACTGTGAAACCTGCCTTCAAAAGTGGCTCGAGACATTCCATCCCGATGAGGCCTGCCCCTATTATCACGGCATTTTTACCCTTGGCCTCTTCCATGGCCTTCTTCAACATTACGCCATCATGCAAGGTCTTCAGACAATAGATCCCGTCAAGGTCGATACCTGGAATTGGAGGTCTCACTGGGCTACTACCTGTGGCAATGACGAGTTTGTCGTATGAAATGGAGCCTTCACTTCCATCCTTGACGTTACGAAACCTTACCTCCTTGGCCTTACGATCAATGGCAATGGCCTCGGTATTTAGCTGAACATCCACACCCTTTACTGCCTTGAAGAAGTTGACGTCCCGCACGACCCCCACAGGTGTGGTGGTAAGCTCCTTGACATCGTCTATTTCCCCTTCCAGATAGAATGGGAGACCACAAGCCCCATAGGAGATCTCCTCACCCCTTTCCAATATGGTGACCTCACAGGAGGGATCTAGCCTTTTTACCCTGCATGCCGCCTTTGGTCCGCATGCAACCCCTCCGATTACCACAATCTTCCTGCCCATGGTTAGCCTCCTTTTAGGATTTTTTTACAAATGCTCACATTCATTTATAGCACCATTATGCACAAAATCAAAAGGTGCAAGAATTTTTGTCATTCGCTCAAAAAAATCATTGACAGTCTTTCATGTGGTGCATAATCTTCATATTGGCTAGGGGCTTATCATTGCTGGCCAATAATCGCAGGAAGGGAGTTCAAATCATGAAAGTAGCTGTCAGTTCAACCGGCACTACCCTAGACTCACAAGTTGATCCTAGATTTGGTAGAACAAGTTATTTTTTGGTCGTAGATCCAGATGAGAAAAAAATCCTCGAGGTAATCGATAATCGTGCAGCCCAGGAGGCTGCACACGGCGCAGGTATAAATGCAGCAACCTCTGTTGCCCAGGCGGATGTGGATGTGGTTCTGACTGGCAGGGTAGGCCCCAAGGCCTATGCCGTCCTACGGGCGGCTGGAATAAAGGTCGTCTCTGAAGTGGAAGGCACAGTAGAAGAGGTAATTGACCAGTTCATCAGTGGAAATCACACCTTTTCCGACGGACCAGACTGTAACGCCCATGCCTCCTCCCCTTCACCGAGGACAGGATACCAAGGTGGTGGCGGTGGCGGTGCTGGTAAAGGAAAAGGCAAAGGCTGCAAATGTGGTGGTTCTGGAAAAAGGGGTAATGGGTAATGAAAATAGCAGTTGCCAGCGGCAAGGGTGGTACCGGCAAGACAACCGTAGCCGTTAGCATAGCCCTTTCTGCAAAGGGGCCGGTCTCCTTTGTCGACTGTGATGTTGAGGAACCAAATAGTCACATATTTCTAAAGCCCAAGATAACAGGCTCCAGGGAGATTCATCTCACCATTCCTGAGATCGACCAAAGTCGTTGCGACTTTTGTGGAAAATGCCGGGACATATGCAGCTTCAACGCCATAACGATCTTCGGACAGACCATCATGACGTTTCCCGATATGTGCCACTCCTGCGGGGGATGTTTCCTGGTCTGCGACAAGGGAGCCATCACAGAAGGTTCGCGCAGCCTCGGCGTCATCGAGTGGGGCGATACAGGCAATATCAAATTTTTTCATGGAAAACTCAGGGTCGGAGAGGCAATGTCTTCTCCGCTAATCAAGGAAACAAAAAAGGAAGCCGAGCTGTGGGAAACACCTCTGTCTGTATTCGATGCCCCTCCAGGCACCTCTTGCCCTGTGATAAAGACAGTTAGAGACGCAGATTATGTGATACTCGTTGCCGAATCCACTCCCTTTGGGCTGCACGACCTGCAGCTTGCTGCAGCAACAATCTTAAAGCTCGGCCTTCCAACCGGCGTCATAATCAACAAGGCAGGGCTCGGGGACGACTCTGTGGCCAAATGGTGTAAGGAGCAGGGTTTGCCCTTGCTGATGGAGATTCCCTTTAGCAGAAAGGCTGCAGAGGCCTATGCCACCGGCCAGCCCCTTGTGACTTTCATGCCAGAACTCAAACCAAAATTTCAGGAAATTTTAGAGGGTATCTCACAGTGAAGGAACTGTTGATTCTTAGTGGAAAAGGGGGAACGGGAAAGACCACCATCACCGGGGCCTTGGCGAGTCTTTGCAAGAATAAATTCCTGGCAGATTGCGACGTCGATGCGGCAGATCTGCACATAATCCTGGCCCCAGAATCTTCTGAAAAAAACGACTTCGTCTCTGGTGTCAAGGCCGTTATCAATCCAGAGCTCTGCACCGGCTGCGGAACCTGTTACGAGATCTGCAGATACGAGGCCATTGAACTTGACGATGTAGCCAAGGTGGATGACTTTTCCTGCGAGGGCTGTGGCGTATGTGCCCACTTCTGCCCTGAAAAGGCCATAGAGCTTGAACCCAATCACTGTGGTTACTGGTATGTGTCCAAAACCCGCTTTGGCCCAATGGTCCATGCGGAACTCATGCCAGGGGAGGAAAATTCCGGCAAACTGGTTTCCCTAGTGAAGCAACAGGCCAGAAAAATGGCAGACGAGGCAAAGGCCAACTTCATCCTGGTGGATGGCCCCCCAGGAATCGGCTGCCCTGTAATATCCTCCTTTTCTGGTGCGAACATGGTCCTTGCCGTCACCGAACCCACCAAATCCGGACTCCACGACCTGGAAAGAGTGGTACAGCTGGCCACCCATTTCAAGGTTCCCATTGGAGTTGTCATAAACAAATGGGACTTGAATCCAGAGATGTCCGAATCAATCGAAGATTTTTGCCAGACCAAGGGACTTCCCCTTTTTGGTCGGATTCCCTTTGACGAGGAAGTTATAAATGCCCTTATTGCCAAAAAGACGGTAATTGAATTTAAAGATTGCAAGGCGGCGCAAAGTATAGCAAATATCTGGCAGCAAATCGAAAAAATCCTACAGGAGGAAAATAAGTGAGCCAGGTACAAAAAGACCAAGAAAAAAAGGCAAACCCAGTTCTAGACGAACAGGACGAAAAGATAAGGGCAAAGCTCTCCAAGATAGAGCACAAAATCATGGTCATGAGTGGCAAGGGCGGCGTCGGAAAGAGCACCGTCTCCATCAATCTCGCAGTGGGACTTTCATTGCAGAATTTCTACGTAGGGCTTCTCGATGTGGACATTCACGGGCCAAACGTCCCCAAGATGCTCGGACTCGAAAGGGGCGAGCTGCAGCGGCGCCCAGACGGTACGGTTGGACCGGTCTATTACTCGCCAAACCTGAAATTCATGTCTGTTGAACCCCTTCTTCCTGAAAAGGACTCTGCAGTAATGTGGAGGGGGCCAATGAAGATGTCTGCAATCAGGCAGTTCATATACGATATCGAATGGGGAGATCTCGACTATCTCGTCATCGACGCACCTCCAGGCACTGGTGACGAACAGATGACAGTGGCCCAGACCATTCCAGATGCATACGCCATTGTGGTAACCACGCCCCAGGAGGTTGCCCTCCTCGACGTGAGAAAGTCAATCTCCTTTTGCAAGAAGGTTGGAATGCCCATCATCGGAATAGTGGAAAACATGAGTGGCATGATCTGCCCACATTGCGGCAAGGCCATTGACGTGTTCAAGCGCGGTGGAGGTGAAAAACTTGCAGAGGAAACTGGTATCCCATTCCTGGGCAAGATTCCAGTTGATCCGAGGATTGTGACCACAGGTGATGCTGGCAAGCCAATTATGGCCATGTATCCCAACAGTCACACAGCAGAGGCCTTTGAGAAATTGTGCCAAAATGTGATCAACGTGACCCAACAAATGGCCTTGAAGAAAAAGGAAGAAAAGGCCAAGGAGGAAGAAAAGTCATGAAAGTAGCAATTCCAGTGGAAAACGGGCTTCTTTGCAGCCATTTCGGCCATGCCCCTCAATTTGCAATTGTAGAGATAGAAAATGGCTCCATAAAGGGGAGTTCCATTGAAACCCCGCCACCCCACGAGCCTGGAGTCCTTCCAAGATGGCTCAAGGAGCTTGGGGTTAGCCATGTAATTTGCGGAGGCATCGGTGCCAGGGCAGTTGAGCTCCTGAATCAGGCAGGCATAGAAGTCATTGCAGGTATCGCCCCGGAGGATCCTGCCAAGATTGTTGAGGCATTTGTGGCAGGAAATCTTCAGGGTGCCACTGGTCCGACTTGCTCCGGCCATGGCGAGGGCCATGGTCATGGTCACAAGTGTGCCCATTAAACATCTTTAGCATGGAGTTTCTTAGCAATGCCCATCTATGAGTACGAGTGCCAAGAGTGCAAGGAAGTTAGTGAAATTCTTGTATTTTCATCGGTGACACCCGTTTGCCCAAAGTGTGGCTCAAAAGAGCTCAAGAAACTGATGTCAGCAACGTCTTCACTCACGGGCCATAGCCCCTCATCAATGCCTGGGCCAGGCGACACGGGTTGCTGCGGCTCCAGGCCAGGCATGGCCCCTGGGTGTGCTGGGCCAGGGTCTTGTTGCGGAAAGGCCTCCTAAACCGGGTGTGCAAAACAGGCACAGCCATCTCACCAAGGCCCTCGAGGCCCTTTATGCCAAGTTCAACAGGCGCGAGTTTGTACATCCAGACCCCTTGGAGTTCCTCTATGACTTTCCCGACAAGGCAGAAAGGGAGGTTGTTGGCCTTATCTGTGCAGCCCTGGCCTATGGACGTGTAGAGCAAATTCTAAAGAGCATTTCCATTTGCCTAAAAAAAATGGAAATGAAACCAAGGGCCTTTCTTGAAACCCATTCGCCAAACCAGATAAAGGCTGCATTCTCCGACTTTGGCTACCGCTTTACCAAGGGGGCGGAAATGGCTGCCTTCCTTACAGGGCTCAAGGCCATACTGGAACGATATGGCTCAATAGAGGCAGCATTTGCCTCAGCCCCAGACTCTTCTGGCACCAACGGCCCTGCCTCCAACACCATCCAGAAACTTTCATGGTTCGTAACCAAGGTCCTCGAACTTTCTGGCCTTGAAAAGTCCTATCTCTTGCCACATCCACAAAAGAAGAGTGCCTGCAAAAGGCTCTTTCTCTACCTTAGATGGATGGTTAGAAGTGATGACGTGGACCCTGGTGGATGGACATGCATCCTTCCAAAGGATCTTATAATCCCCCTGGACACCCACATGTTCAACATCTCCAAACAACTTGGCCTTACAACGAGGAAACAGGCCAATCTGAAGACTGCCTTGGAAATAACTGAGGCCTTCAGGCAGCTCTCTCCTGATGATCCGGTAAAATATGACTTTGTGCTGACACGCTTTGGCATCAGGCGCGAGCTTTCCCGCAACAACATACCCGGACTCATTTCCACAAATTGACCCCTCTTGACCTTAAGTAGTTGCCGAAAAGTTTTTAGGGATTATTTTTAAGCCGTCTGGAAAAGTCAGGAGAATAAAGAAATGAAACTTTTTGTAACTGTCATTGGGCTTATTATGGTTGTTGAAGGTCTGCCTTACTTTGCCTTTCCTGAAAAGATGAAGGCATTTCTCGCCCAAATCCAAGAGATGCCCCCAGAGAGCCTCAGATGGCTAGGCTTCTTCCTAATGTGCACCGGCCTACTCCTCTGTTACCTTGCCAGGAGGACCGGAATCTTTTCATGACGAATGAGGATTTTCTCCTATCTTCCTACCAATATGAGCTACCTGAAGAGTTAATCGCCCAGGAACCCTCGGAGAAGCGGGAGGAGTCGAGACTCCTTGTCCTGAACCGACAGGATGACACCATTACACATGCCAGATTCAAGGAGATCGTCCGATACCTGAAACCCGGGGATTGCCTCGTCATAAACAAGACAAAGGTCTTTCCAGCAAGACTCCTTGGCAGAAAACCCACAGGGGGCAAGCTGGAACTGCTCCTTTTGGAATTTCCCAAGACAGACCCTGAAAGGGCCGGGGTCGCACGGGCGAGGGCCCTTGCAAAAAGCTCCAAACCCCTGAAGGTTGGACAACATCTTTCCTTTTCTGACCTACTCGAGGTCTCGGTCACGGCCAGGGACCCTGGCGGGCAATATGAGCTTTTACTTCATTACAATGGGGACTTGACCCAAATCCTCGAAGAGATAGGTAGGATGCCCCTTCCCCCATACATAAAACGGGAGTCGGAAAAACCCCTGGACAGGGTGAGGTACCAGACGGTCTATGCCAAGGATGTGGGTTCGGTTGCAGCCCCAACTGCCGGACTCCACTTCAATCAGGAGACAATGGAAGCCCTTGCCCAAAAGGGAGTAAAAATCGCTCCGGTAACACTTCATGTGGGCTACGGCACCTTTTCCCCCATAAGATCTGAAGATATACGCCTTCATCGAATCCACAGCGAATGGGTGAATATGCCAGAGGAAACCGCCTCCATAATCAACGAGACCAAGAAAGAGGGGGGCCGGGTCATCGCAGTAGGAACCACATCGGTACGAACCCTTGAACATGTTTTCAAGGAAACAGGCAAGGTGTGCGCCTATTCGGGGCAATGCAGGCTATACATCTACCCGGGCTTCGAGTTCAGTGTAGTGGATGGCATGGTTACCAACTTTCATCTTCCATGCTCGTCACTACTGGTACTCGTCAGCGCTTTCGTTGGAAGGAAAAGGATTCTTTCTGTCTATGAAGAGGCAATCAAGAAAGGGTACCGCTTTTTCAGTTATGGAGATGCGATGTTGATTCTGTGATAATTCTCCAAGAAATCTAGATGACCCCTTCCCGTAATCTAGAAACCAGAAGGTCTATCTTTTTCTTGTCTTCACTACTAAGATCAGAAAACCTCACACCCATCCCCCGTTTTTCACCTGTTGACGAGGCATCTTTTCTTGCCCACATCACTTCGGCCCTGGTTCTCACCTTCAAGGAGGTATCTGGCAACATGAACTCCACAACTATTGTGGAACCAGGTGGCAGGGGTTTCCGTGTGGCTATGAACATACCTCCAGCACTCAAGTTCTCAGCAAAATCCGTAAAAAACTTATTTACGTCCCGATAATCAACCTTGAGTATCACTGGATGGCGTGGTTGTCTTCTCTTGTCTTTCATTTTCATCAATTACTCCTCAAGACAACGTCCATGTGTCTCTTGCCTATTTATTCGACCCTTTCCCCTTGAAACTTTAACATTGAGGGAGTATAAAGTTGGGGCTTGTTTTTACGGAAATAATCAAAATCGAGAGGTCAATCCAATGGCTAAGGTCTGCGAAATATGTAAAAAAGGTCCCATGACAGGCTGTAATGTCAGCCATGCGAATAACCACACCAAGAGGCGTTGGCTCCCCAACCTTCAGAGGGTCAGGGTGAATGTCAATGGCGAAACAAGGCGTATGCGGGTGTGCACCAGGTGTATCCGCTCTGGCAAGATTGAAAAACCAGCAATCAGAACCAAGGCCTAAGTAAAAGGCCTGACAACCTTGCTACCAGCCCATTAATTTCCAGAATTGAATTAGGGGGTTAGACAGACGCCTGTCTGTCTACCCTCATCACTCCGTTAACCTTCTTTATCCCGGAAATAACCTTTTTAAGATGGCCGCTGTCCCTCACCTCGGCAAGGAAGGTGAAGTGGGCACTGTGATCTGGTGTGGTGTACACCTTAGCCTCGAGGATGTTTGCCTCTGCTGCACTAATGGCATTGCTCACCGCTGCCAACATGCCCTTTTCATCTGCGGTTACCACGTTCAACATCACAGGGTAGTTGACATCATCGTCAGTGGTCCAGGTGACCTCTATCTTTCTGTCTGGCTCGAGTGAACTCACATTTGGACAGTCTTCCCTGTGGATTGTAACCCCCCTGCCCCTGGTGATATAACCAATCACCTCATCTCCAGGCACAGGTGTGCAACACTTGGCGAGATGAATCATGATGTCGTCATGGCCCTGGATCTGGATGCCCTCACTCTGGGGTTTCTTTTGCTTGGATGCCCCGGCGCTATCCTGTTCCAGCAGCTCCTCAACGTCTTCTACATGTTTGAGCTTTACATATTTTCCTACAATCTGGGATGGCGATATCTTGCCATAACCAGCGGCTATTAACATGTCGTCAACAGTCTTGAAGGAAAGGGACTTGGCCACCTCTTCTGCGTCTTCCTTTAGAAATTCCGCAAAATCCAACCTGTGCTTCTTGAACTCCCTGTTGCACAGATCCTTTCCAAGGGCAAGGCTCTTTTCACGTTCCTCGGTCTTAATCCACTGGCGAATCCTGGCACGGGCACGGCTGGTCCTGGCAATCTTTAGCCAGTCGCGACTAGGCTTGTGGTGCTTGGAGGTGATAATTTCGACAACGTCCCCATTCTGGAGCTGATACTTCAGGGGCACCATTTTGCCATTCACCTTTGCCCCGGCACAGTGGTGACCCACCTCTGTATGGATGGAATAGGCAAAATCTATGGGGGTTGCCCCCATTGGGAATTCCTTTATCTCCCCATTTGGAGTGAGCACGTACACCTCATCTGGAAAGAGGTCCATTCGCACAGACTCGAGAAATTCCCTTGGGTCCTCGAGCTCCTTTTGCCACTCCATTAGCCGCTTGAGCCACTCGAACTGCCGCTGCTGATCCTTTTTGAGGACCTTGCCCTCCTTGTAGAGCCAGTGGGCAGCGATACCCTCGGTGGCAACCTTGTCCATCTCTTCTGTTCGTATCTGAATCTCCATGCGCTCGCCATAGGGGCCTATGACAGTGGTGTGAAGAGACTGGTACATGTTTGCCTTTGGAAGGGAAATATAGTCCTTAAAACGGCCTGGAACCGGCTTCCAAAGGGAGTGGACGATCCCAAGGGCCTCGTAGCACTCGGTTACCGTCTTTAGGATGATCCTGAAGGCAATGAGATCATATATTTCATCCAGGCTGACATTACGCCTGCGCATCTTGCGGAAAATGGAGTAAAGATGCTTTGGCCTGCCAAGGACGCGGCAAGATAGACCATATTCGGCCATCTTCTTGGAGATGATTTCCTTCACCTCCTCAACATAGGCCTTGCGCTCCCCAAGTCTTGCCTCAACCTCTTGTTTGAGTTCCTCATACTCCTCTGGATACAGGTAACGAAAGGCCAAGTCCTCCAGTTCCCTTTTAATCCAGTCGATTCCCAGCCGGCTTGCCAGGGGTGCGTAGATGTCCAGGGTCTCCCTGGCAATCTTTACCCTCTTCCGCTCCTTCTGATATTGAAGGGTGCGCATGTTGTGGAGACGATCTGCCAGTTTCACCAAGAGGACCCTGATGTCCTTTGACATGGCCAGGATCATCTTCCGGATGTTTTCTGCCTGCTTTTCTATCTTGCTCTGAAAGCGGATCTGGCTGATCTTGGTGACGCCATCCACTATCCTGGCCACATCCGGGCCAAACATCTCCTCGATCTCTTCTATTGTGGAGAGGGTATCCTCCACTGCATCGTGAAGGAGCCCTGCGGTTATGCTTGAAAGATCCAGCTTTTGCTGGGCGAGTATGTAAGCAACTGCCAGGGGGTGAGAGAGATAGGGCTCCCCTGAAAGGCGCATCTGGCCTGCATGGACCTTGGCGGAATAGACGTAGGCCTTCTCTACCAGACTCGTATCCGCGTCTGGCATATAGGTGTGGATCTGGTCCAGGATGTCGTTGATTCTAATCATGTAAGACAGACACTAATCGTTGAAGCACATCCTCCTTGGCCACAAGCTCAGTCTTCATTGTACGCCTGTCCGTGACCTCAACCACGCCCTCTTCCACGGCCTTCTTGCCAACGGTGACCCTGAAGGGTATCCCGATCAGCTCGGAATCCTTGAATTTTACCCCTGGCCTTTCATTCCTGTCGTCAAAGAGGACCTCGATGCCATTTTCAAAAAGGGTGTCATAAAGCTTTTTGGCAATGAGGCTCATCTTCTCATCCTTTACATTGATAAGAGAGATGATAACCTCGAAGGGCGCTATGGGAACGGGAAAGATGATTCCCCGCTCATCGTGATTCTGCTCGATGGCAGCGGCTACCGTCCTTCCTATGCCAATTCCATAACAGCCCATTATGATGGGCTTTTCCTTGCCGTTGCTGTCAAGGAATGTTGCCCCCATTGCCTCACTATACTTTGTTCCAAGCTTGAAGATGTGACCTACCTCTATGCCCCTTTTTATCTCGATGGGTGCGCCGCACCTTGGGCATGGATCAGCCTCGGTTATCACCCGGATGTCATGGGTGCTAACCACGTCGAGGTCCCGCTTCCAGTTAAGACCAGTATAGTGGGCATCCTTTTCATTGGCCCCGGCCACAAAATCCTTCATGTAGGCAACCGAGTGATCCGCAACCACCTTCACATCATCAGGTAGTCCAAGGGGCCCGGCAAAACCTACTGGTGCACCAGTAAGGGCCTCCACGGTTTCAGCCCCTGCCATTTCCAGCTCCTCTGCACCAAGGACCTTCTTCAGCTTTACCTCGTTGATTTCATGGTCACCCCGGACCAGGGCTGCAACTGGTTTTTCGTCTGCAAGGAAAATCAAGGTCTTTATGAGATCATTGGCCTTCTTGTTGAGAAATTCTGTTACTTCCTCGACTGTCTTTCTGCCAGGAGTGGATACCTTCTTCAAGGCCTCGGACCCAGGGGCAAAGGGCTCCTGCTGCTGCAGCTTCTTCACTTCTGCCAGCTCGGTGTTGGCTGCATAGTTGCACTTCGTACAGCATGCGATGTCGTCTTCGCCTGTATCCGCCAGGACCATGAATTCATGGGATGCATGACCGCCTATGCTGCCTGTGTCTGCCTCGACTGGCCGAAAATCGAGCCCACAGCGCTCAAAAATCCGGCAATAGGTCTTGTACATGGTCTGGTAGATCTCATCCAGGGACTCCTCGGTGGCGGAAAAGCTGTAGGCATCCTTCATGATGAATTCCCTGGCCCTCATGAGGCCAAAACGGGGCCTTATCTCATCCCTGAACTTGGTTTGAATCTGATACAGATTCAGTGGCAAATCCCTATAGGAACGGATGTGCTTCCTTATGAGGTCTGTTATCACCTCCTCATGGGTTGGTCCAAGACAAAAATCCCTTCCATGTCTATCCTTGAATCTAAGGAGTTCCTTGCCGTAATGGTCCCACCTGCCACTTTCCTTCCACAGCTCCGCTGGTTGGACAAGGGGCATGAGAAGCTCCACAGCGCCAGACCTGTTCATTTCCTGACGCACTATGTTCTCCACCTTCCTGATGGCTCTAAGACCAAGGGGCAGGTAGGTATAGAGCCCAGAGGCAATCTTGCGTATCATGCCAGCCCTTAGCATCAACTTGTGGGATGCAATCTCCGCCTCTGCCGGCACTTCCTTTAGTGTGGGAATGAAAAATTTTGAATATCTCATATGTAAACACCTGTAACCATTGGCACGTTAGTTAGTCACTCGATTCAACCAGTCCTTCGACCTCTTGCCAAAAGGCATCTAGAAGCTCTTCTTCCTTCACCTTTTTGAGAATCTTGTCTCCTTTAAATATTATACCTACACCTTTGCCACCGGCCAGGCCAAGATCGGCCTCACGGGCCTCGCCAGGGCCGTTAACTATACAACCCATAACCGCCAATTTCACTGGCTTGGATATGGCCCTGGCCCTTTTTTCCACCTCCTCGGCAATGGAGAAAAGGTCGATCTCGCAGCGTCCACAAGTGGGGCAGGAAATGATCTCTGGGCCCCGCTGCCTAAGCTTGACGGCCTTTAGTATCTCATAGGCAACGTGTATCTCTTCTTCCGGATCCCGTGTAAGGGAAACCCTCATGGTGTCTCCGATGCCTTCCATGAGCAGTGCTCCAAGGGCAACTGAACTCTTGACCGTTCCCGCTATGAGCCCCCCTGCTTCCGTGACCCCAAGATGTAATGGGAAGTCCGTCTTCTGGGAAAGAAGCCTGTAGGCCTCCACTGTATCCAGGACGTCCGAGGACTTTATGGAAATCTTTATCTGGTCGAAGCCCATGTCCGTAACGAGTTCAATATTTCTAAGAGCGCTTTCAACAAGGGCCTCTGGCACCGGGTGACCATATTTGGCCCTGATATCCTTTTCAAGAGAACCCGAATTTACTCCTATTCTGATGGGGACCGAATATTCCTTTGCCTTGTCTATAACCTTTTTGAGCTTGCTTAGCCCGCCAATATTGCCAGGATTTATCCTTATGCCCTTGGCACCGCTTTCCATTGCCGCCACTGCCAAACGCCAGTCGAAATGAATGTCTGCAATGAGCGGAATGGTTATTGCTTTGACAATCTCGGCTATGGCCTGTGCAGCCTTCATATCAGGGACGGCCACCCGGATTATCTCACATCCGGCGCGCTCAAGCCTCTTAATCTGGTTTACAGTGGCCGTTACGTCTCTGGTATCGGTGTTGCACATTGACTGTACAACAACAGGATTATCGCCGCCTATGGCCACGTCGCCAACATGGATCGTCCTGGTGGATCTTTTTTTGTTTTTTGATTTTTTTGTTAAATGTTCCATAGCTGCATGATAATTATACAGCAAAAATTGGGCAAGTGCTTAAGGCCAGCGGCGAATTACCTGGCAATATTTGCCTAGATAAATGGGCAAAAAAATGCCATTAACTTGTTGACAGATCAAATTTATTTAAATATACGAATAAAATTAGGAGGCTGGCTATGAAGGTCGATAAACCCTTTGGTACGGAGTTTAATCAGGCTGTATCCAAGAATACGCAGTCCCAGAAGATGGATAGGGCTCAGGCAAATTTTTCTGAAATACTTGAAAGTGCGCGAAACATCCAGGAAAATAGGGCCGATATTTCTATATCCAACAGCCAGTTGTTCAATTCTATGGACTTCAGCCCCGCTCAGAAGGATGCCATCTCTCGTAGCGAGGAGGCCTTAACCTTGCTAAACCACCTGGCAGACCTCTTGGACGGGTCCACTGGCTCTATATCTTCTGTTGATTCCGCTGTCAGCGCTTTGGACAGCAACACCGAGGAGCTTTTATCCCTCAAAGAGAACCTTGAGCAGGGAGACCCTTTGAGACAGACTATTGATGAGATCGCAGTCCTTACTACCGTAGAAAAAATCAAGATTACAAGAGGAGACTATTCCTGATCATGTCAAAAGACAAGGCAGTGGACAAAAGAGTTGTCCTAGTAGTGGAAGATGACGACGAAGTCAGGAGCATGCTCAACGACTACCTGACGTTTCTGGGGTATGAAACCGTTACTGCAGCCGACGGGCTCGAAGGTCTCAACAGGATAAAAGAGCGTCCCTATGACCTTGTCATCACGGACATAGCAATGCCTTATGTGAGCGGCATCGGCATAATATCCATCCTGAAAAAGGAACACCCCGAGATCCCCGTCATAGCGATCACAGGTTATGGATACCATGCCGAAGAGCTCGCCCAAGAGAAGAATGCCGACTACATAATGGGCAAGCCCTTCGATGTCCAAAAGTTAAAGGAAGCCGTAGAAAAACTTATCTCATCAAATCACGAATGATTCCTTAAGAGCAGGTACATGAACTTTCGTCCGAGGCAAAACCTTCTGGATGGTTGATGCCAGGGCAGCCTGTGCCCTTGGTTCTCCGTGTACCAAGAACAATTTTTTGGGCCGTGCTGCCTTAACATAATTTAGCAGATTTGTACGATCTGCATGGGCGGAAAAGCCGTTTATTGTGTAGACCCTGGCACGAACGGCAATGGGTTCGCCAAAAATCTTAACCTCTTTTGCCCCCTCTATTATCTTTCTTCCCAGGGTTCCCTCTGCCTGATATCCAACAATTATCAAGGTTGTGGTCTCTTTCCAGAGAAGATGTTTCAAGTGATGCTTTATGCGGCCCCCTGTCATCATGCCGCTTCCTGCAAGCACGATTTTGGGGCCCTGGACATTGTGTATGGCCTTGGATTCCTCGGCTGTTTCTGTGTAGTGCAAACCGGGGAAATTGAATGGATGGTCTCCCTTTTTGAAGTCACCAAAGTTGTCATGATTGCAATATCCGCAATGTTTTTCATAAATCCTCGTGAGATTTATGGCCAGGGGACTATTTAGAAACACAGGGACCTTCTTGGAAAGTTTCCCTGTCTTTTTCATCATGCCTATGTGATAAAGTATCTCCTGGGCGCGTTCCAGGGCAAAGGTCGGAATAAGTACAGCCCCACGCCTTTTCATTGTGGAAATTATTGCCTCTTCAAGCTCCTCAACGGAGGCATCGTAGGATTTATGATCCCTGTCTCCATAGGTGGATTCCATCACCAATACATCGATGTCTTTCTCTGGAGGGGCAGGATCGCTGACTAAAGGCCTTCCTCCATCTCCAAGATCCCCGGTGTAGAGAAGCTTTTTCTTCTTTCCCCTTCTGTCAAAATAGTCAACAACAATCTGGGAAGAGCCCAAAACATGGCCTGCATCGTTCAAATGAAAGGTCAGGCCAATTCCAGGGGCTATCTCCACCCTCTTGCCGTAGGAAACTGCCGGCCCAAACAACTCCATGCTGTAATAGACATCTTCAGCAGAGAACAGGGGCTCCAAGACCTTGATACCTGCACGGGTCAGGCGCCTTTTCTTCCAGACGAATTCTTCCTTGAGTACATGGGCGGCATCCAACAATATCAGCGAAGCTATATCGACAGTCGGAGGGGTACAATAGATCCTCCCTGTAAAACCACCCTTTTGCAAAAGGGGGATTCTTCCACAGTGATCCAGATGACCGTGGCTCAATATCATTCCATCCACCCTAGAAGGTTGAAAACCAAAGCCCTTGTAGTTCAGCTTCTCGATCTCCCACGGACCCTGAAACTGACCGGCATCCAGAATGAATCTTCTAGAGCCGAACTTAAGCATGTGACATGAACCTGTGACTGTCTGCGCTGCTCCAAAGAACTGAATTTTTGCCACGACAAACCCCTCCAGAAAATTTTTATCTCAAAGGTTTACTTTCAGGCAGGTGATTTTTCAACACGAAAATTCCCCTTGAACCTATAAAAACAGGTCTTCTCACTGAAAATTCTCCTGTTACATCACTTTAACATTAACTTCTTGACTAAATCCCTTTCTTATAATACTTCTGAGAAACACAAAAATTATTCGTTGGGGGAGCCTGGGGAACCGGGCTGAGAGGTTGGCTAGCCTGCCAACGACCCTTAAACCTGATCTGGGTAATGCCAGCGTAGGGAAACGAACTTGAAGATAGTTGCCATTTCAAGCCGTCCCAAAGCTGGACGGCTTTTTTATTTCATGCATTGGAGGAACCGATGTCTCAAACCCTGCTTAACCAACTTAGAAGTGGACACGTGCCAGAAAAATTAAAGGAACTGGCCAAGAAAGAGAACATAGAAACCACCCAACTTGTAAAAAACATCCTCGACGGCACGGCCGTGGTGCTGGGTTACCGCACTGAACGGGGCACGATGGTGGTGGGCCGCGGTGTTACCACCAAGGTAAACGCAAACATTGGGGCAAGCACCCTCACCTCTTCCATTGAATATGAAGAGAAAAAGCTCGATGCTGCACTCAGGGCCAAAACAGACGCCATCATGGATTTGTCCCTGGCAGACAACATAGTCGATATACGCAGAGTCATTCTCAAACGCTCGACCGTCCCCGTTGGTACTGTGCCCATATATGAGGCTGCAACCTTGGCCAGGATTAAAAGGGGCGCGGTGATAAAGCTGGACGTTGACGAATTCTTTGACTGCATACAAAGACAGATGGAAGAAGGAGTGGATTTCGTCACTGTCCACTGCGGTGTTGTCAAGGAACTCATAGACAAGTACCCCCCTGAATTCAGACTGGAAGGAATTGTCTCTCGTGGAGGCGCCATCACAGCCGCATACATCAGGAACACCGGCAAGGAAAACCCCCTTTACGAATATTACGACAGGCTTCTCGATCTGGCTGAGAAGTATGACTGTGTATTGAGCCTCGGAGACGGCATGAGGCCAGGTGCCCTCTTTGATGCCTCAGACAGCCTAGAGATAGGTGAGCAGGAAATTTTGGGGCAGTTGCAGGCCCGTGCCTTTGAAAGGGGTGTCATGACCATGATAGAGGGTCCTGGGCATGTTCCACTGCACCTTGTTGAAAAATCGGTCAAGAGAATCAAGAGGCTCACCAACAATGCCCCACTCTATCTCCTTGGCCCCATCGTTACAGATGTTGCCCCTGGCTACGATCACATCACCTCTGCCATCGGGGCTGGAGTGGCCGGGATGTCTGGTGCGGATTTCATCTGCTATGTCACCCCTTCGGAACACCTGGGTCTACCCACAGAGCAGGACGTCTTTGATGGTGTAATTGCCTCCAGAATTGCCGCGCACGCAGCCGACATAGCCAAAGGCATCCCAGGGGCAATTGAATGGGACAATGAACTGTCCAAGGCCAGAAAGGCACTCGACTGGGATAAGCAGATAGCACTTTCCATTGATCCAGAAAGGGCAAAGAGGGTGCGTGAAGAACGCTCTGGCCAGGGGGCCTGCACCATGTGTGGTGAATACTGTGTCTTCCTGGTGTTGAAGGAGCAAAAGTAGTGCATCCTAGTGCATAGAATAAATAATTGCATGGAGATAAGGAGTAAAAGATGAGAGAGATTGATATAACAAAAGGAATCGTTGAAAATCATGTGGCAAGCCTATTCAAGGCCCTTGAAAGCGATGTGGTTATCGTTGGTGCTGGCCCCAGCGGACTGGTGGCGGGTGGAATACTTGCATCCAAGGGTTTTAACATAACGATACTGGAAAAACGGCTTGCTCCAGGTGGCGGCATCTGGGGCGGAGGCATGGGTTACAAGTATGTCATCATCCAGGATGAGGCCAAGGACATACTCGATGAATTCAACATACCCTACAGGCCCTATGAGGGCGAGTATCTCAGTGTGGATTCAATCAGTTTCGCCTCTGGGCTCATCTTCGAGGCTACGAGAAGGGGCGTAAACATCTTCAACCTTACTGAATGCGAAGACTTGCTAGTGAGGGATGGCAAGGTTGCAGGTGTCGTTGTGAATTCGAGTCTTACACAGATGGCAGGGCTTCCCGTGGATCCATTGACCTTTGAAGCCAAGGCAGTTGTGGATGCCACAGGCCATGATCACGACGTAGTACGCACTCTTTCAAACAAAAATGATGTAAAGCTCAATACCCCTACAGGCAAACCCATGGGGGAGAGGTCCATGTTTGCTGAAACTGCAGAGAAGGCCGTTGTCACAAACACAAAAGAGGTATATCCAGGGCTGTTCGTATGCGGCATGTCGACAGCAGCGGTCTATGGAGGCTTTCGCATGGGGCCGATATTTGGCGGGATGCTCCTTTCAGGAAAGAAACTTGCAGGACTATTAGAAGAGTTCTGCTCCAAGTAGGAATGAGTTTATTGCCATATTAGCCATATTGCCCAGGCATCACCTAGTTTTAGGTGAAAAAAAAGGGCCTGTCTTCAGGCCCTTTTTCTTTTGTCAAATTACTAACTCTTGGTACGAGAGTCTATTCAAACAAAAGCCTCGTAAATGTGTAAACCATATTGCCATCGACAGGCTTGTAACCATAGTAGACGTCTACACTTCCAATTACGTCAGACAGATCAATAGGTGTCGTAAACAGAGGAAAGTCAACAGTGTCCCCAGACAGGGTAACCTGTGAAAATGGCATTATATCAGTACCTGGAGTCCATTCCATTCCGTGATTGGGTGCATCAAAAACGTACCATTTGTCAATTGATGGCAGGTACAAAAGGCCATAAAGTTCTGCTGTCTGGCCCTGATACTCCTTGGCAATCTCCATTGTGGGCTGAAATGTAAATGTTGCCTTCTCTGGCATAACATATTTTTTAAAACGACCAGGCAGCATTACTGCATTGCTACCTTTGTAGCCATAGCCACCCTGTCCGCTGGCACTGCTAAGTATGGTTTCGTATTCTTCTGCTGAAATGTACTGGGGAGTATAGCTTTCACCGTATGCCTCCAGGGCTCCAGTGAAGGCCCTCATGTGGTTGTAGGAACCGCGCCTTAGATTATCAAATACCGTTTTTATATCCTCATTGTCTGTAAGGGCAATCTCCTTATCGAGATCGCTAATATCAAGATCTTCTATGGTGGCTCCGACCTTCAGGGCGTCTACAACGGAATTCATTCCCTGGGCAACAAGCTGATCATAGAGCTCTTTAAATCCAGGCAGAGTAAAGGCACCAACTGTATCGTCCACAACTGGATCGGTCAGACCATATTTTGTAATGAGATCCTTGACCATATCAGTATGATGCTGCTCGCTTGCTGCAATATCATCAAATATGAGAAGCTGCCACTTATCTCGCAAGGTCAAATATACATCCCTTGCAAGCTTCTCTTCCTCCCTCATCTTCATGAGGGCATCTATCTCTGCCTGATCCAGTGGCTGGATAGGCATAATGAAGATATTTGAGTCCTGAGTGAAGGGGTCTGTTCCGCTTCCCCAGCGACCAGCGGCAATTGCACTTGTAACAGCAACTGCCAGCACCAAGAAGAGGGTCAAGATACTAACTGTTTTTTTCATGATTTTACCTCCCTATGTGTATAAAATTTGGAACTTTTTTATTAGGAGGTCTAATGCACAAAAGGTGCCAGCTCAAAATTACCATGTAATTTTAAACAGTTATTAATAGGAAAGGTAAAGCTTTCGACAAGCAGGTCTAAAGGTCGACATAAATGTCGAAACGAAATAGACAAACAGGAACTTTTGATTCCAAGAAGGGTAGTTGATAGGATCTTCAAATGACGTGAAAACTAAAAAAGGAAACCAGACTTGTACCTGGTTTCCTTGTGTTTTCGTGGCGTCCCCGAGGGGATTTGAACCCCTGTTGCCGGCGTGAAAGGCCGGTGTCCTGGACCGGGCTAGACGACGGGGACTGGTGGGCCGTGCTGGACTCGAACCAGCGACTCTCTGCTTAAAAGGCAGATACTCTACCGACTGAGTTAACGGCCCTTGTATGTTGGGCCCGTTTTGTAACGGTAGGTGGCAATGGTTATCATAATGAAAATACTTTGTCAAGAAGGTAGAATCATTTTGGTCTAAATTTCTAGACGGCCCAGTCTCTGCTCACCAATTGTTAGTCGTTTACCCCCATCTCTTGTGATGAGATAGGTGTCTTCCAGGCCCACAACGCCATATTCAGGGAGCATGACCTTGGGCTCCAAGGCCACAACCATTCCAGACTCCAGGGTCATTTTATTTCCCCTGGAAATAAACGGAAACTCGTCAAGCTCTATCCCAAGACCATGACCGATGAATGAAACCCGCTGCTGCCCCACACCCATAAAATTTTCCCCGTATCCGGCCTTGGCCATGAAATCTGTGGCATACTGATAAATCTCACCGGTGATAGCACCAGGAACCAGTCTCCTTTCCAGTTCACCCATGAGCTCCTTGACGATATCAAACACTTCCACAACCTTGGATGAGGGTTGCCCTACAAAAAAAGGCCTGGTGATATCGCAGCAATAGCCGCAATACCAACCACCAATATCCACACTTACAACCTCTGACATTCCAATTTTCTTGAATGATGCCCCCATACCAAAGGCAGGATGTGGCCCTACCCCACCAACCGGTGTGTTGGTCCATGAAGGACTGAGGGCAGACTTTCCAGACACCACTTGATCCATGCCCATCTCTTGATTCCAGATACGCATTCTCAAAAGCCCACAGTGCCCCATTTTTCTAAGCTCGCACTCAACTAGCGCAGCCAACTCGAGCTCCGTCATGCCAGTGTAGAAAAATTCTGGCACTCTCTCTAGGACCTTATGCACCCGCTGGGCAGCTCCGCTAATACACTTTAGCTCTCCATCATCCTTTATGCTCCGAAGTTTCCGAACATGGGGCGATATATCCTTGATCTCAGCCTTGGGCCACAAGGTTTCCTTATAAAAAAGGAATAGTCCTGCAGGCAGCACATCCATTTCCAAGCCAACCACGGCTGCCTCATCCAAGTGGAGACTTCGGACAATTTCCGCAAAATGACTCAGTCCCTTAAGGGGCTGTATCAGCCCCAGCGGGGCCAAGGGACTCTCCTGCAAGGCCCTGTCATAGGAACGCCACACCAGATAGTGAGCCTGGCCTTTTGATGGTATGAGAAGGTGGGCATCCTGAACCGTTCCGGTAAAATAGAAGAGGTCGGCATTCTGGCGGAGTAGCACGACATCAATGCCAGAAGCCTCCATACTACTCTGGAGGCCCTTTATTCTGCTTAGGAAGGGGTTGTTCTCCAATTGCCTAAATCAAATATGCCCTACCTTTTTGGCAACCTCCAGGACTGTATTGGCGTATGGAGTGCTATGATTGTAGTGCTTGATTACCTTTATTTGAGAGACCCTTTTTAGATCTGGCTTCCAGCCATAATGCTGCAGGTAATTGGCCATGCTGGCGATGGCGTCAGCCGGATCGAAAAGATCCACCTTGCCATCCTTGTTGAAATCCACCCCAAATTTCAGGGCGTTTGATGGCATGAACTGGCACAGACCAATGGCACCAAAGATAGACCCCTTGATCTTGTGGATATCCAGTCCGTTGGTCTTGGAATAGATAATCAGGCTTTTAAGTTCTGAATATGCCCATTTGGACTTGCTCTTGAGTCTTTTTTGCAGCTTGGCCCTCTCCTTGGGGCTGAGATGTTTGTAGGAAGCTGGCAGATATGACTTAACCTTGTCCAGGTCCGAGGCCACCGCCATACTTGCCAAGTTATTCAGGGCGAGGTCAGAACCCAAATATCTGCCAAGGTCCGTTTCCACCAGCAGTATGGCCACCTTGACTTCCTTGGGGATGCCATACTCCTTTTCCACCTCGTCAAATATATGTCTGTTGCGTTCGAGGTACTTCTTGGCCCTTTTTATCCTGCTCTTTTCAAGAAACTTTTCATAATGAAGGGCCGCCTCCTTGTGAGTGACCTTCCTAGGCATCACCTTGGGATTGAACCGTACTGAAGGGTGCGAAAAGATCCTGCAGATTTCTTCCTGGTCAAATCCATCCTTTACAAGGGAAGCCGTAAGCTGCCTGAAGACAGCCGGCACCTTTGCACATGCACCAGAAACCGAATCGTCAACAGGTGGTTTCTGTGCATGGCTGCTGAGACATAAAACAAAAATAAAAATCGAAGTGACAACTAGGTGAAAAAACGTTTTCTTCATAGGGTTCAACCGGTCAAATCGTTTGGTTTGTGATTTACAGTCTCTTTCTTCACAGAAATGATTCCAGTTACAACATTCTTGTCATGCAAGATGGCATGAAATTCGTTGTATCTTTTTAGAAAACGCTTCAACCTCGCCCCAGTCAATTTCTCAATTGAAGGCAGGCGCATCTTTAATGGATTAATGAAGCGTCCCTTGTGCCAAACCCGATAATCAAGATGTGGTCCAGTGGCATAACCACTTCTGCCAACGTAACCTATGATTTGCTTTTTGTGGACCCTCTTGCCCTTTCTGATGCCCTTGGCAAACCTGAGCAAGTGTCCATAGTAGGTTTTGTAGTCATCCTTGTGTTTTATGACGATTATCCTGCCGTAGCCCCTCTGCCAGCCTGTAAACGTGACAGTGCCATCAGCCACTGCCATTATCGGAGTACCGATTGGTGCGGCAAGATCAACGCCATAATGGGGTCTTGGAACCTTGAGGAGTGGATGAAACCTTCTTGTGGTAAAGCGCGAGGTTACGCGATAGACCTTCAGGGGCGTTCTCAGAAAAGAATTTGAAAGCGAGCTTCCATCTGGGCCGAAATAGCCATATTCTCTTTTGGCACCTTTTTTTCCATCCTTGTCCTGATAGTAGTAGGCCTCGTAGCAGCTACCCCCAATGGAACAGTACTGTGCAGCCAAAATACGGCCGGCCCCTACATACTTACCATTTTTATAATACTTGTTGAAAATTATCGAAAAGGAATCCCCAAGCCTGATATCTGAGTTGAAATCTACCTTTGTGGAGAAGATTTCCCCGAACATCCGGGCCATGCGGGAGCTAAGGCCGTAATTTGCAAAGGAATCATAAAGTCCGCTGGTAAACTGCCCCGAAACCTTAACCAGCCTGCTCTCTATCACAACCGGGGCCCTAGATAGCTTGAATTTGCCATTTTCCTCGAGGACTACCTGATATTCCTCGAAGGGGCCCTTCTCCCATTTTAGCCCCACCACCTTTCCATCCTTGGAAAAAGATAGAACATAGCGTTCACCCTGCCTGCATCTCCTGAGGTTCACAGCCTTGGAGAGAGATTTTAGTAGCTGGTGGCGAATTTTGGGCTCTATATTGAACTTGGCAAGGCTTGCATCCGGAGACTCTCCCTTTTCAAGAAACCCCTCAATCTTGATGACCCCGCCCCCTTCAACATCCGAATCGGCATAGATGGAACATGAAGAGGGTTCTGGAAAATTCTCGGACACTTCCTTGGGGAAGATAAAAGGCTCTGTGAAATAGGTTTCATCAAAATCAAAAAGGGCTGATGCCGGCCCTTCTGGCAGTTGTGCCTGTCTCACCAATACCTTTTCGTCAATATCCTGACGCCAACAAACAGTTAGCATCATTATTACAAAACCTGAAGCGAGTATAGCCATGAATAGTTCGCCTAGGCTAAACCCTGTCTTAGAATGGGTTTGAGAGCTGACCACGTTCTTCCTCCTCTGGAAACACCCCCCATTGGCTTCTAAATCGCGAAAAAATGTACCTCTACTTTAAAAACCATTATGATACTTCGCCCTTTGGGAAGACCTGATTGCACTATTTATCTAAAGTATGACTTGCTATTTGAGTTACAAGGGGTTCAAAAAGAAAATATCATGCCACTATCGCCTTGACCCACACTCGCCTCTTCCTTGGACCATCAAATTCGCAAAAGAATATCCTCTGCCATGTGCCTAGCATGAGTCGCTCATCCTCCACCAAAACCTGAACCGATTCGCCTATCAGGGATGCCTTCATGTGAGCTGGTGAATTGCCTTCGAGATGCTTGTAATCGAACTTCCAAGGAACAATGGCATTGAGAACAGCCACAAGATCTCGTCTTACTGCCGGATCAGCACCTTCATTGATTGTAATGGCTCCTGTGGTGTGAGGGCAATATATGGTCAGAACGCCTGAACTGACACCCAGCTGCTTCACTGCATGACGTACCTTGTCGGTAATGTCCACAAATTCGGTTTGTGCCCCTGTGCTAATCTCAATTTCGAGTATTTCTGACATGATGTTTCTTAAATTTTCACTTTTAAAAATTAGTCTTTAACACTTTAAATTTTAGATATTAAATAAAGCTCAAATATTGCTTTTTGTAAAGATGGGTTGACCACAAAATTTTGATAATTTCCTGGCTAAAACAACAAATTATAGTATAGAAAGGTCAAAATTTTGCATAAGTGAATTATTGAACTAACATCGCGGCTTTATTGTGAAAAAATTTTTGAAAAGTATGTGAAAAAACTTTTAATAATTTGTTAAAAACTTTCAAAAAACTCATGGTTTAACTTGAAAAAAATGATCTTAAAAGTTAGTTATAATACTAATTAAATTTAACAGCTATTTAAAAACTTGAAAAATTAATGACCACGTCCTGTCCAACAACACTCCAAAACCCCGTTCTCCCTTCACTCCCTGCGGTTATACTCAAACTGATAGAATCCACAGACGATGAAAGAAAATCCGTCAAAGAGTTGGCAGAACTAGCCAGTCAGGACCCTGCCCTATCTGCGCAAATATTGAGAATTGCCAACTCTGCCCTTGTAAACCCCGGCCAGCCAGTCAAATCATTGGTGCAGGCCTCTTTGATTCTCGGCACTTCCACCCTGAGACACATAGCCATAACTGCGGCAGTGTGCCAAACCCTTGGCAGGCTGAAGATTCCCGGACGATTCTCAATCAACAAATTTTGGAATCACAGTCTTTGTTGTGCAATTTTGTGCAAAAAATTGACACAATTTCTCCCTGTACCAATATCTGAAGATGAAGCCTTCGTTGCCGGCCTGCTTCACGACATTGGCCAGCTGTCGCTGGTAGTGAAAAGACCTGAAGATTTTGACAAGATCGTTCAAAACCCCAGGACAGGCCAGACGGTTCTTGAGTCTGAGGTCAAAACATGGGGAAGGGACCATACAGAAGAAGGATTTCAGCTTCTCACCCAGTGGCGTCTTCCTGTCAACATTTGCTCAGCAGCACGCTTCCACCACAAGATGCCTCAAGAGCTTGTAAAATCCACGCCTTTCCTTGGTCTTATATATCTCGGCGACATAGCAGCACACTTTTTGGCAAAGGAAAGCGAACTGTCAGTGGCTGAGTTGCTGAACCAATGTCATATTATTGGCATAAAAATAACAAAAAATCAGCTCCAACGCCTTCTCAGGGAAACAGAGGAAGGCTTAGGGGCCACCGCTTCTGAATTTGGTCTGGAAATCACACATAAAAAGGGGCTCGCTGATTCATCCGGAGATGATACCGCCCTTACGACACTCAGGGACAAAACCACAGATTTAGCGACCCTGGTTGGCATCCTGGAATCCCTCCTACTAATAAGGTCAGGAAAGGAGCTTCAGGAGAAAATATTTGCGGCCTTGGCCACGTTGACAAACCTCCAGTGTGGCTTGCTGTTCAAATATGCCAACAACTCCCTCAAGGGTGTTGCCGCACGGGGTACCAAGGACGACTCCATTGCAAGCCAAATACACATCATAGATTTGAATGAGACCATTTGGGACGAGGCCTTCAAAAGAGCAAGCCCTGTCTTCACAGGGGACTTTTTTCAAGAACGCCCCATGCGCCTGATTGATCAGCAGATAAAAGAGTATTTGGGAGGTGATTATATCGCCCTGCCCTTGGCCGTGGGCCTTGACAAAGTAGGGGCCATGGCGCTCAGGGCCTCTTCCGCCCAGTGGGAAGGACTGCAAGAATCAATAGATTTTCTGAAACTCGTAGCTCGCCAATTTGCCCATATACTCAGGGGAATAACCTACAGACATCTATGGGAACGGGAACACGTAATAAACAAGGCTCTCATACGTCACTGCCCGGCAGGAATAATCATAACCGACGAAAACGGGCACATAACCTTTGTAAATCCGTCTGCCCAGGAGCTCCTGGAACTCAACACATATATCTTGCACGACAATGACATAATAAACATCGACGACATCCTCCCCCTGGAACGGCCAGCAGACCTTGAAACCCTCAATGGCCCCAGAAGCATAGGCCGAAAAAGGATAACCACCAAAAGCGGAAAAACTAAATGGCTCGAAATTGAAATTACCAACTTGCCCTTTCCAAGGTCCACCAGTCTCCTGTTTTTCTTGAAGGACGTCACGGATACGGTGGCCCTTGAGAACGAAAGGCAAAAAAGGGCCCTGTGGCTTGAGAAGGAACTCATCAAAAGGACCCAGGAGCTTAAAAGGGCCCAGAAGAAGCTCATTCAGGCAGAACGGTTGGGTGCGGCCAGCGAAATTGCCAGAAGTGTTGTTCATGAGGTGAATAACCCCCTGGGAATCATCAAAAATCTTTTGAAAATTCTAAAAATCCAAAAAGAAACCGGCAAAATTGAGGATAAAACCATTGATGCCATTGGGTCAGAGATTGATAGGGTCGCAAGAATAATCAGACAGCTGGCCGACTTTTCCAGACAAAACAAGGAAAAGGCGACCTCGAGGGCAAAATCCAACCTGAAGGAAATAATTTCAGAAATTATTCCTCTTGTGAGGCCAGGCCTTTCTGAAAAAAATATCGAGCTCAAAACTGACATACCCGACAACCTTCCTGCAGTTGCCCTATCTAAGGATGAAATGAAGCAGCTTTTTCTCAACTTGCTCAAAAACTCCCAGGAGGCCATGGGCTCGGAAGGGACAATTTTTATAGGGGCGCACCAGGAAAATGGATGGATCGTCATAGAGTTTGGTGATACCGGCCCTGGAGTACCGGAACATCTCAAGGAAAAAATATTTTCTCCCTTTGTAACCACCAAGGGTGATAAAAACTCGGGGCTAGGGCTCTCTGTATGTTACGGCTTGGTTAAGGCCGTTGGTGGGGAAATTTCCCTCGTAGAAAAAGAGGGGTTTGGGGCATATTTTCTAATCAGGATTCCGACAGTAGATAACGCAGATAATGACGGCTGTAGCGGGGGAGGAGTCTTATGATTTCAGGATCTGTCCTGGTGATAGACGACGAGCAGGAGATGAGAGACACCCTAAAGCTCCTTCTGGATCATTCCGGCTTCAATACTACCGTATGCGCCTCGGTAGAGGATGGCCTTTCCAAGCTGGCAGAAGAATTTTTCGACGTTGTAGTCACGGACTACTATCTGGAAGATGGTACAGGCTCGGACATCATGAAATATTGTCGGGAATACTGCCCCAAAACAAGGGTCATTGTGATGACAGGGCATGCATCCCTTGAAAATGCAGTTGATGCCCTCAGAAATGGCGCATTCGACTATGTGACCAAACCCTTTGAATTCGACCTATTATACCATGCTCTCCAGCGGGCCTTGGAACACATCGCCATGATGGATGAGATAGCCCTGGCCAAGGAGAGATACAGGGCCCTCATAGAAGACATGAACGAGGGGTATCTGATAGTGAAAAATGATGTCATCCATTATGCAAATCCCAAGATGGCAGCCATTCTCAGATGCCCACAAAAAGAGCTCATTAACAGGCCAATACTGGACTTTGTGGATTTTGGCTTTCAGGAACAGCTCAAGTCCAAAATGGACCTCCTTTACAGGTTTCCTGGTGCCTTTTTCATGGAGGAGGTAGTCTTTCGGGACTGCAAGGGCAATACCGTGCCTGTGGAGCTGCGTTTGGCCAATACCTTGGGAGAACACATCGAACAGGGAATCATCTTCATTTGCAGGGAGATTACAGAAAGAGACGTCTTGTGGAATAGATTGATAAGGGCCGAACGTCTTGCGACCATGGGCGAGATGATGGCCACAGTGGCCCACGAACTCAACAACAAGCTCACCCCCATCCTTGGCTATGCGGAAATCCTTTCGGCAGATATGAACAAGGAGCAGCTCGAAAGGGCCATTGAAAGTATTCGTACAGCCTCCCAGGGTGCTAAGAAAATCGTCAACTCCCTGCTGCTGTTCTCGCGAAGGGAGAAGCCAACCAAAATAGAATGCAACATAAATGACATAATCGAAAATGCGTGCAGCCTGGTCTCGACGTGTGTAAGCCAGGGCACTGTGATAAAAATCGAAAAGCATCTAGACCCTGCCCTGCCAGGGATCATGGCAGACCCCCACCAGATTGAACAGGTCATTACAAACGTGATGAAAAACGCCATCGATGCCTTGGCACCAGATGGGGGGACAGTCCGCATCGAAACATCTGCCCAAGGTGGCCATGTCTTGATAAAGATTACCGACGATGGGCCAGGCATACCGGAAGAAATAATAAAAAATATTTTTGACCCCTTCTTTAGTACAAAGAACAAAAAGGAGGGAACAGGGCTTGGCCTGAGCATATGCCACGGCATAATAAAGGAACACGGTGGAGACATTAATGTGTTTTCAAAGCCTGGCTACACATCTTTTACAATAAAATTGCCAACCAACACCTCTGGAACGTGTGGCGAAATGGTCTCAGACGAAAACAACATCATTCACTTCAACCTGAAAAAAAAACCTTGGATCTTGGTTGTAGATGATGAATATGAAATATCGGAGCTGTTAATAGAAGTCTTTTCCCAAAGATTTCATGCCGTTAGGGCCTCAAACGGGCTGGAGGCCATTGAAAAGCTAAAAAGGCAGAAAATGGACGTAATCATTACGGACCTGAAAATGCCAGAAATGGACGGCATTGAACTCTATGAGCGGCTTCTAAAGGAATTTCCCGAGTATAGGAACAAGGTTATATTTACAACGGGTATAGTGTCTGATCTGGAAACCATAAATTTTCTCAAAAAATACAAACTGCCCTACCTGCGAAAACCCTTCAAGATGAAAGAGCTCTTCTCCATAGTGAATGCGGTTCTAGAGAAGGATAAGAAGCTGCATAATATCAACCACTTTTCATAGATGTGCCCTTTTTCAAGGCCCTGAGGAATCTTTCCAGTTGTTTCTGGTAATAGACCTTATTCTTCCTTGCCCTTTGCAAGGCTAGGCGTTCCGTTGCAATAGCCCTGTCTATATAACCGTTTGCAAAAAAGCATTCTGCCAGGGTATCCAGGATATAGCTTTCTGGCTTGAGGCGCGCCGCCTCCATGGCGAGGAGCAAGGCCTGTCGTGGATCATAGAATCTCTTGTCCTTTGCTTTTACGTAGAACCATGCCACATTGTTGAGAATGTCGGGATTGTCGGGCGCAAGCTTCAGCGCCTCCCTTAGGGCCTTGTCGGCCTGTTCATACATCCCATTTTCAAAAAACAAAATCCCGATTTCCGTGAGCCACATGGGATCCTTCTTTTTTTGCTTGATGAACTCGTTGTAGAGCAAGACAGCCATATTCACCCTTGCCTTCTTTTGCCAAGTGCCAGTGGGCATGAGGCTAGCCATGATTACGCAGACCAGGGAAAAGGATATGAACACGGCCTTTGCCTTCATGAGATGGCTATCATGGGATTCAAGCAACTCTTTGTTGCGAAATGCCTCCTCAAGGAACTTGATCCTTTCATTTATGCTGTAATGATGCCAATTTGGACGGGACGGATCTATACCAGACAGAAGGGCCACCTTCCTCAAGGCACTAATGAGAGCAAATGGATGACCATGTACCCTGAATACCGCTGCATCTGCCTGCCTTTCAAAATTTCTCATGAAATAGCCAAGCACATAACGGAAAAAAAATAGAGTGAGAACCCCGATTGGTATTGCAGCAAGGAGGGCAGATATGGAGCCTGGCAGCCTTTCTAACTCGAGGAGATACTTCAACACCGTTGGGCTCGAAAGCAAAAGACTGATAATGGGGTCTGACAGACGATAAAGGAGATAGGAATAGGTCAGCAAGAAGAAGAGATACCAGAGAAGATGCTTGCGTCTTACATGTTCGGCCTCGTGGGCGATTACAGCCTCAACCTCTTCCTGAGACAGGTGCTGTATGAGACATGGCGTTAGGAGAATGTACCTGAAACCCGGCAATATACCTATGACCGCAGCTGTACATGCCATGGCCTCCCCAGCACGCCAGAGCAGTATGTCTGAAAAGGATATTCCCTGGCGGGCAAGGGCCTCCTCGATGGCCTTTCTGAGGGGAGATGGCGGAAGAGGTACACACTTCCATAACCGTTTTACAAGCCCTGGCAAGATGAAGAAAAAAAAGGCCAGCAAAATTGCCAGCAGATATAAGGAGGCATAAGGGCCTGAAAATGCCTCGTGTACCCACTTGAAGGGAAGTTGGGTAAGAATGTCTGCTGCTATGGTTATGACAAAATAGGGCAGTAAAATGGGCAAAAGGAGGGTCAATCTGTTATAAACCCGCGACCAATTGGGGGCTCTGTAACGTCCTGCCAGAGCCTCCTGGCAGGCCCAAGATATAGCAAGGTAGGAAATAAACAGAACGACTCCCACGAGTTCAGCCAGTGAAGGCAAGTGCAGCGTGCGGCCCAGGGGCAATAAGAGGCCATTGAGCCTCAAAAAATAAAAATCTATAACCAGAGGCACCAGAGCAAGCCACTCGATGGCCTCTGGTCTCAGTGCACGCCTTGCCCCAAACAACCGCCTGGTGTTCCAGCAACAAAACAGCACCCAGCCAAAGGTCTTTAGGGCGAACAAAAACAAGACATAAAAAAAGCCCAGGTTGGCTGGTGCATTTTCAGGTCCACTTTGCACCAAAATCAGTGCAACCATTAACTCTAGAATTTGTCCATAAGGCATATCCGGATTGTATCATTGTCTAGAGGCAGTTTCAGCTAAAATGCTCATTCCTGTGAAAAGTAAATTTTCCCATCTCCACTTTAGCAACCCGGTTACCAGGCCGATAAGGGTTTCAGGAGGTTATTATGGATTTTAAATTGATAAATATTCCATGGGATCAGGTGATAGAGGCCCTGAAGAGCGAAAATATTATCAACACCCTGACTAGTACAGACCCCCTCATATTATTCTCGGATATTCACTATCTTTTGCCTGCACTTGGAATCGCACTCTTCCTGTTTTTCTTCAATTTCAGGAAGACACTGGTCTTCATACTGGGCTGCCTGGTCTTTTGGTACGCCTGTGTTCACGAACTGCCTCGAGACGGAGAACTTCAGCTTCATGATGTGGCTGCTTTTGGATCCACCACAATAGCTATCTTAGGGGTCTGGATTTACTACTTCTTTATCAGGGCCGAATAATTAAGGTGGGACCTTGGTTTACGCACTTGCAATTGCCACCCTTTCTTCCATTGTTCTCATTATAATCCTTTTTATTGCCTTCAGGACGAACAAGGGCAAAAAACACTCCCCAAAAGAACCTCCCAAACAGTGCACCCCACCAGAGGATATCTTCAGCACCAAAAAACCCATTGCCGAACCGCAAGAGGATGAAATCATCACCCTGGTGGATTACCTGGATGAAACAAGACCCAGCCCAGAAAGACCCATCACAGACGAAGATGCTGCCCTGATAGACATAATACGGCAGAGCCCCGAACTACCAAGCGCCATAATGGAACTTTCCCACCTTCTAAGGGATCCAGACTCGAGTATTAAGCGCATAGTCCAACTCATTTCCACGGATCCGGTCCTCTCCTCCAAGGTCCTTCGCGTTGTAAACTCGGCAGCCTTTTGCACCCAGAAGATAACCTCATTGCAACATGCAGTGGTGATTCTGGGCTTTAACGAGCTTTGGATTCTGGTCAATCAGCTCCTGGCGAACTCTGCACTCACATCCCTTGCCGAACTTTCTCCAGCAGCGATGAAATCCCTGTGGAGACACGCTGCAGCCACTGCCACCTGTGCAAAACATGTCTTGTTTCATGCAAGCAATGTGGACTCCAATATAGGGCCAACGGTCATTACATGTTCCCTGCTACACGACGTGGGCAAATTCTTGTTAAGGGGACTGAGCCCAGATGGCCCGCCCTCTTCAGAAGACGATTCCAACGAGCCTTGCAGTCTGGTCTCGGTTGTGAAAGAGGATGAATATTACGGAATAGACCATTGCAGAATGGCCTATCTCTTAACCACTTACTGGAAACTACCAGAAATCCTGTGTACAACCATCTCCTACCATCATCATCCATCCTTTGCCAACTGGGAGGATGTTCCTGGCCACGCAAAGCTTCCTGTGGCACTTGTGGCCCTGAGTGACATGCTTGCAAATGCTGCTGGCTATTGGGACAGTGAACCATGCGCCATGAAGATCCATCCCGACATGCTCAAGGCCGTGGGACTTGACAAAGACTGGTCACTTAATAAGCTCCTCACCAAAGACCTCATCCATGATCTGAAAGATACGGAAAGATTAATTGAAACAGCAGTCAGCGTGTAACAAAGAGTATCTTGAAAAATTATTGCGGGATTATCCTCCAAGGGGCCTCACAGAAACCTTGGCCGGGCTATTTTGGAGCCTCTACGACCATTTTGGCCCTCAAGGCTGGTGGCCAGGTGAAACCCCCTTTGAAATAGCAATCGGTGCCATCTTGACCCAGAACACCAACTGGACAAATGTTGAAAAGGCAATCCACAACCTAAAAGAACACGGGTTACTGAACCCAAGGGCCATGCTTGAATTGCCAGATGAAAAGCTGGCCCAATTAATCAGGCCGGCAGGCTATTACAACATCAAAACCACCCGCCTGAAACATTTTCTCAGGTTTCTTCACGACTTTTACAATGGCAACATAGAGTCTATGAAAGATAGGGACACCCATATTTTGAGGGAAGAGCTACTTGCCATTCATGGAATAGGCCCGGAAACCGCCGATAGTATACTGCTTTACAGCCTCGATAAGCCTATCTTTGTAGTGGATGCCTATACCATACGGATACTGTCGCGGCACGACATCCTAGACCCCCAAACCACCGACTATCAGCAAGTTCAGGACATCTTCATGGACAACCTGCCTCGAGACCCATGCCTCTACAACGAATTCCACGCCCTTTTTGTAAGGCTTGGAAAAGAGTTTTGCAAAAAAGGCAAACCCAAATGTTCCAAGTGCCCCATTGAAGACATTTAGGGCAGGTCTTTCTATCCAAAGATTAGCTGAATCACATCCCTTGCATCCTCCAGGGCCTTTACTGCGTCCTCAAGACACTTGAAGTAGTCCTTTTCGTCGCAATCAAGGACGTAGAGAAGCTGATCCGACAACCTGTACCTGAAGCCATCTGCTCCAACGCCCAGGCCAAGTTGTACAGACAAGATATTGCACAGGGCGAGCATGGCAGAAAGCCTATCCTGGATATAAAGGTCAGGGTCATGATGTGCCCTCACTGCCCGGCAGATATCCCGTGGAAACTCCCATTGTTGAAGGATCGACGAGCCGGCAATGGCGTGATCAGTGCCTATGACCTCCCACTCGGCCACAGAAAAGTCACTGTCTTCCCTGCGAGAACGATCCAGAACTTCCATGAGACGTGGGCCAACGTAAATGTCCAGAACGATCTTGCCAATATCGTGAAGGATTGCTGCAGTGAAAAGCTCGGCGGAATTTGCAAAACCAAGGCGTTTGCTAACCACCTCCGATATCATGGCACATCCGATGGAATGATAACAAAGATCCTCTGGGGACATCTCATATCCATTGAGATCCCTGGCCAGATATGGCATGGCAGCGCTTGCAATTAGTACTTCCCGAATCTTGTTCTGCCCAAGAAGGGCAAGGGCTGTATCCAGATCAGATACCTGTTGGCTAAGGCCGAACATTGCCGAATTGGTCAGCTTTAAGATATTGGCCACTAGCCCGTGGTCCAGTTTGATAATTTTTCCAACATCGGTGATGTTTTTATTGGGATCATCCAGCACCTTTAGGGCCCTGTGAACTATCTTTGGAAAGACGGGCAGGGAGGCCATGGACTCATAGACAGCCTCCAGGGTGAAATCAGGACAGATGGCCGTGTTCATATGTAGATCTCCTTCTTGTCTGGTAATACAACTTTTGCCTTGGAAGCCCCAACCTCAATGGAAACAGAACGGTTCAAAGGGCCGCCCACGTGCTCTCCGCCAATGGAAAGCCCATTTTTTTTGAGTGCCTGGACCACACGTTTGTAGAGCTTGACCCCAAGGGCCATTTCACTGGGTTCTTCAAGAAATGTGGCGGCTCCACATAGCATTATTCGCATGTCCTTTGCACCCGCCCCTTCCTGTAACATGTGCTTGAACAAATCCCTCATCTGCTCAATGACATCTGGCAGGTTCGTGGAATCTCCAGTTGCCACTGGCAGTATGCAATGCCCTATTCCACAAACCCCTGCCTCAGGATCTGTTGCCACAATGGCCAAGGTAGAGCCTAGACTTTTGGCACTAATTACAGTGGAAGGCTCTTTACTCACGGCTATTGATGCCCTTTCAACAACCAGTTCTCGCATGGAAGATTCTCCTGAAAATTTTAAAAACTCATGGCGACAAAAAGACCCGCCTACTTGTTTCTTTTATCGGAATGTTTAGAGAAAAGGTAAAGGCACTTATGAAAAAATAATGATTTTTAAAAAGTCTTTTCCACTCGTGCCTCCAAGTGCTTATATTCAAAAAAACAAAAAAGGAGGTTCCCTGCCATGAAGGAGGCCTATTTCTACGAAAAAAAGGCAGATAACACCGTTAAGTGCAATCTGTGTGCGCACCACTGCACCATAAGGGCTGGCAAAAGGGGTATCTGCCAAGTGAGAGAAAATCAAGGCGGCGTGCTAAAGAGCCTAGTGTATGGAAAGTTGATTTCCCAAAACCTCGACCCAATTGAGAAAAAGCCTCTCTTTCACTTTCTTCCAGGCTCACGCTCATATTCCATATCCACCGTGGGTTGCAACTTCCAGTGTTTACACTGCCAGAACTGGCAGATCAGCCAGTATCCCAGGATGAACAATGGCGCCATAATCGGCCAAGACACCTCTCCCAATGAAGTGGTACAGGATGCCATAATCAACGGGGCCCAAAGCATCAGCTATACCTACGTGGAACCCACCATCTTTTACGAATTTGCCTATGACGCGGGCGTGATAGCACGATCCAGGGGAGTAAAAAATGTATTCGTAAGTAACGGCTATATGACCCAGGAGACTTGCAAACACAGCGTGGACTTTCTTGATGGAATAAACATAGACCTCAAGGCATTCACAGATAAGTTCTACAAGGAGGTGTGCAAGGCAAGGCTCCAGCCAGTACTCGATTCCATAAGGCTCATGCATGAGCTTGGTATTTGGGTAGAGGTGACAACCCTCGTAATACCGGGCTGGAACGATTCCCCAGAGGAGCTCAGGGATATTGCAAGGTTCATAAAGGATGTCTCACCCTCCATTCCCTGGCACGTTACGGCATTTCACCCCACGTACCGCATGATAGACCGGCAGCCTACGCCTGTTGCCACCCTTAGAAAGGCACGGGAAATCGGCCTGGAAGAGGGGCTAAAGTATGTCTATGAAGGCAACGTCCCTGGAGAAGGTGGGGAAAACACCTTTTGCCCCAGCTGTGGCGAGCTGGTAATAGCAAGATACGGTTTTGCCATTATGGAAAACAGGTTGCGCCAGGGCAAATGCCCCAAATGCAACGAACCCATCGATGGAATATGGAGATAGGAACAGATGTGCCCTAGGGCCTTGGCCTCTTCCTGGGGGGCCGTATGCCACGCCTAAGGTTCACCCACTGTTCCACAACTTCCATATAGAGATCCCCCACCTGATTGGCCAACTCCTGGCGGGTGCCACTGGGTGCTATCTGAAACTGGGTGGCCTTTGAACGGCTTTCAGCAACGAGCCATTCCACCTCGGTGAGGCTCTGTATGACATCCCTTGGGCTGTGTATGAACATGACCGGCTTTTTGAACTCTGCCATCATGGCCCTGTTTTCGAATATTGGCCCTTCGGGAATATGGGAGGCATCAATGCCAGATCGTTCGAGAAAAACCTTCCCGGAGTCAAAGGCGCTCTCCAGGAGCATGCACAGGATCTCTTTTTGGTGCTTCACTGCCAGATGAATTGCCACAGTGCAGCCAAAGGAGCGCCCCATGACTACCAGGTCTCCCTTGCGCCCCTGTTGCTCCATCCACAACTTCACGGCGTTATAAAAGGTTTCAGCGTCTTCGAAAACGTCTTCCAGGGAAAATTCCCCCTGACTTTGGCCCGTGCCCCTGTATTCGAAGGCAACGAGGGTGAACCCAACGGAATTTAGCCCCTTGGCCAGAAGCTCGAGGGTCTCATCCGTTTCAAACTCTGCCGGGAAATAAAGGAAATGGGGGTTGTCTCCCTTTTCGGCCTGATAGATTCTGGCAGATAGCATCTGCCCTTTGTCATCTGCAAACTGAAGAAGTGTGCAGGAAGGCCCACCGTTTTCCAGGCGGGCCTCCTTCAAAAGGGCCTTGCCAACCCCTTTTTCATCCAGTTTTTTCAAGGTTCCTACTGCCACCATGACAGCCTTTCCTTGAACTCTTCTATCTTTTTACGTTTATAGTTTGAGGCAAAATCCTTGTGGCCCATATAACTGAGGGCATGCTTTTTCAGGTTGGATAAAAGGGCACTGAAGGTTTCTGCCTTTTCACGCTCATCTATGAAATTTCTTTCCTTCTGTAACTGGAAAGAAATCTCCGGGCCATTTTCCTCCAGGAATTTCTGGTACAGGGCGTCTGCATCTTCAAAGGAGTTGAAGTCGGCCCTGTCAACCTCCATTGGTATCTTTACCAGGAGCCCAATGAGCCACCTGTCTCCTGCAACCTTTCTGGAGTAGTCGTAAAACTCAACCTTCAGGCCGTTATCCAGCTTAATCTCTTCTATCATTCGTTTTTCCCACTTCATAACCATGCACCCCGAAATTCCAAAGAATCCCTATGGTGCAAACCCGATTCTAATGTTTGAAGGCCCTCTGGCCGGTAAAGACCATTGTAACTGGTGGATCTGCCTCGTTACATGCCTCAATGGACTCCCAGTCCCTGAGGGAGCCGCCAGGGTGAACAATGGCAGTCACCCCTTGCCTGATTCCCACATCCACTCCGTCGCGGAATGGGAAGAAGGCATCGGACACCATTGTTGAGCCGGGGATGTTGCCTCGGTCTTCCTTCACCTTCTGATCTATCTCTTCCTTCTGGGCCTTGTCGCGCTCACCCTTTTCAACCTCGAGTTCGAGCTGCTTGTAGGGGATGCCATATTTATCCCAGCAGAGTATGTCTGCATACTTGGTGTAGGCCTTGTAAACTGCGATTTCGGCAACACCTACCCTGTCCTGCTCACCAGTGCCGATTCCCACGGTGACACCGTTTTTCACATAAATGACAGAGTTGGATGTAATACCCTGCTCAACAGCCCAACCAAAGATGATATCATCATATTCCTGCTCGGTGGGAAGCCTCTTTATCTTGTAGAGTTTTCCCTGATACTCACACTCTGCAGGCTTGAGGTCTTCTTTTGAACGTATCTTGTTCACTGGAGACTGCTGCACAATGATTCCGCCATCGATGAGGCTCTTAAAGTCAACAAATCTCAGATCCCAGTAGGACTCGAGCTGCTCAATCCTCTGAATCTTGATGATACGAAGGTTCTTTCTCGATGAAAGTATGTCAACTGTGCCCTCTTCATACTCTGGGGCCACAACCACCTCTACATACTGCTGGTTTATTGCCTCGGCAGTGGCCTTGTCCACAGGGCGATTAAGGGCAACGCAACCTCCAAAGGCTGCAACCCTGTCGGCTCTGAGGGCCTTTGTAAAGGCGTCAGAGATGGAATCGGCCTTGGCTACCCCACATGGGTTGTTGTGCTTCACGATGACACAGGCTGGGGTCTTCATGAGAAACTTCAAGATATTCAAGGAGTTGTCCACATCGGTAAGATTGATTTTCCCAGGGTGTTTCCCGGCCTGAATCATGTCCTCTTCGGTAATGGCACTTACCAGCCCCTTTCCTGGGGTAATGAAGGCGCAGTCGCCCAAGACGAGGTTGCCATTTACCAGTTCGTAGAGGGCGGCTTCCTGGTCTGGATTTTCACCATAACGAAGGCCCCTTTCCTCTATTTCACCAGTTGAGGGATTGGGGATTTTCCATGTCCTTTTCCTGTAGACCAGTTCCTGATCACCAAAGGAGATCTTCATTTCCATGGGGAAATGGTCTCCCAATATCTTTTTGTACATCTGTTTCATATCAGCCATGGCTTCAACTCCTATTTAAACTTTGCGAGTCTGGCCTCGAGGGCCTTTCTGTCCATCACACCGGAATGATATCTGCCATCTGGGAAGATGTAGGTTGGAGTGCCATTTATTCCCTTGCTCATTAGGAAATTCATGGCTTCCTCCACCTTTTTCTTGCCCTTTTCACACTGATTATCAGAGCGGTACCTGTTTCTGAAGCCTTCAAGCCCCTTGTTGTCGCAAATTATCGATATGCACTCCTCCTTGGCACCCTTGTGGAACTTTAGTGGAAAGAGGATGTATTTGACCCTGACCTTCCCGGCCTTGGCCAGGGGCTCTATTATCTGCTCGGCCTTCTTGCAATATGGACAATGGGGGTCTGTTACGAAATATACAACGGGCCCCTTGTCTCCCAGAGTAAAAGCAGCCAGCTCATCGAGTTTCTTGAGCTCTTCCTTGCTGAGCTTGTTTATCTCTGTCATCGCCTCCCTGGTCAGATTTTTTCCACTCTTGGTGCTGAAAAGCTGACCAGCAATGAGGTAATTCCCTTTGCTATCCGAGTATATCAACCTTCTCTGATTCCTGAATTTGATTTGAATTTGACAAAGTCCAGGCAAATCGGCTGGTTTGACATCAACTATTTCCAACCGCTGTCTGAATGTCTGTTGTATGGCCTTCTCGAGGGCCTGTTTGGTGGGACAAGACTGCTCTGCAGCCTCGACTACGGTAGCAAAAGATAAATACAACCCCGCCATAAGTAAAAGAAACAAAGGCAGCCACTTAGTGAAATGCTTCATAAATTTCCACTCCTAAATATTGAATTTGGACAAAGGCTACCATAAAGCGGCTACTGTTGCCACCAGCTAACTCCAAGTCTTCTGATGACATTGAGTCCGCCTGCCAGAACCAGGGTGTTGTCAATGCCAACAGAGCGTAGAAATACCTGTATCTCATAGGAACGGGTGCCTGCATTGCAGATGATTATAAAGGTTTTGTCCTTGGGAAGCTCCTGATAGTGGCTCCGTACCTGGTCATAGACCATTGCATACCACTTTTCCGGAAAGGCCTTGACCCACGGCTCTGCCTCCTTAGGATGCCGAAGATCCAGGGCCATCCAGTCTGGGTGGTCGCTCTTTCCATCCATCCAGTCCACAAATTCCTCAGGGGAAACAATCTTGAGCCTTCCTGAAACAAGGTTGTCTGCAATATTGGCAGCTGCATTCAAGACGTCCACTGCGGTGGAAAATGGCGGTGCGTAGGCAAGCTCCAGATTGCTAAAGTCATCAATGACCGCCCTTCTCGCTATCATGCCCGCTGCTGCATTTAGTCTTGCAAGGAGGCCATCACCCATCTTGGCAAAGCCCTGAAGGCCTAGAACCCTCCTGTCTGTCTTGTTAACGACTATGTTATTGAACATCAGGGCCTGGGTTGGGAAGAAGTGTGCCCTGTCAGACTGGACTGCCATGGCAGAGACCGCCTCAAACCCTTCGCTCTTAGCCACATCTGTGCTTACACCAGTTGCCCCAACGCAAATATCAAAGACCTTCATTATGAAGCTTCCAACCACTCCGTCAAAGCGTGAAGGGATGCCTGCCAGGTTGTCACCCACTACTCTTCCTTGCCTGTTGGCCACGGAACCAAGTGGCGCATAGGCCTTCTTGCCAGTTACGAGGTTATAGGTCTCGACACAGTCACCTGCTGCATATATGGATGGGTCAGAGGTCTGCATCCGCTGGTTCACCACTATGGCTCCATAGGGTGAAACCTCAAGGCCTGCCTCCTTGGCGAGCTCTCCCCGTGGACGCACGCCAGCTGCCATAATTACAAGGTCGCACTCAAGCTCCCTCTTGTTGGTTATGACCTTCTTCACCCAGCCATCATCTGTACCCTCAAACTTCTGGGCACCTTCATTTGTAAAGACCTCTACGTTATTCTCCCTAAGGTGCTGCTCGACCATTCTTGCAATGGTTACGTCAACTATCCTTGGAAGGACCTGGGGCATAAATTCCACAATCTTTGTCTCGATTCCCCAAAGATCCGCAAGGGCCTCGGCCATCTCGATTCCTATGGCCCCGCCTCCAATTACCACTGCCTTTTCCACCTTTCCCTGGGCAAGAAGCTCCTTGATGGCAATGGCCTTATGAAGATTGCTTATGGTGAAGACCCCATTCAGGTCATGACCTGGCACCGGTATCACATTTGGCTGGCTGCCAGTTGCGATCACGAGCTTATCATAAGGGACCTGTGATTTTTCACCGCTCTTTACATTCTCAACGTTCACTACCTTTTCTTTTCTGTCTATGGAAACGGCCCTGGTCAAGGTCATGACATTAAGGCCCTTGGCCTCCTTGAAAAAGCGTTCATCCCTAAGCATGTGAAAACTTGTGGCTCGAAGTTCCTTTTCATCTGACACATCACCAGAAACATAATAGGGAATGCCGCAGCCACCGTAAGAGATGAGATCGTCCTGATCCAGAAGGGTAACCTCTGCATCTGGCAGGAGCCTCTTTACCCTGCATGCCGCCTTTGGCCCTGCCGCAACAGCACCTATTACAACTATCCTTTCTGACATTTGCTTTTCCTCCTGTGACGATTTATAAAGGAGCAAAAATGAATTGCTGTTCAGACAGAAAATCAAACTATCACAAACCTGCCTTAATGCAACTACATATATATTTTTTCACAAGAAAGGGGGCCTTGTCATGACCGCATCTCCAGGTGACGAACTCGTTTGGATCGTAGATGAAAAAAACAAGCCCCTTGGCTCTGCAACCCGCAGGGAGATGAGAGAGAAAAGACTCATTCATCGCTCCACCTACATACTTGTGGCAGACAGTGCCGACAGGCTTCTGGTTCAAAAGAGGACTACATCTAAGGACGTTTACCCAGGGCTTTGGGAGATTGCAGCAGGTGGTGTGGTCAACTATGGGGAGGAGTATCTTCCATCTGCCATTAGAGAACTTGAAGAGGAAACGGGTATAACCGGTGTGGAGCTTAAGGAACACCTTGACTTCTTTTATGAAGATAGTGAAAACAGGCTTTGGGGGCGGCTCTTTTCATGCACCTATGATGGAGAGATCAGACCCCAGCCTGAAGAGGTGGCCGAGGCAAGGTTTGTTGACAAAGGGGAGATGGCAGAACTCCTTTCAAGTGAAAGATTTACCCCGGATAGTTACTTCGTCATCGAATTAATCAAGAAGGAGAAGATCAGACCTTTTGAGCGGCTGTTTTTGCCCTGAAGCTTGAAGGGTCCACCTTGTATTTCCGCAAGAGCCTCTGAAGGCTCTGGCGCTCAAGGCCGCAGAGCTTGGCAGCAAGGGTCACGTTTCCCTGGGCCTGTTGCAGAATCTTTGTAAGATAGGCCACTGAGAAACGGCTCATCACCTCTTCCTTGGCCTTTTTGTATGGAAGATGGGCAACGCACGGCATGGTAAGCATCTGCATTCCTGTATCCTGCCCGTTTTCCATGGGGATGTCTGATGGCCAGATGACAGAGCCCGATGCCAGAAGGACCGCCCTTTTCACGGCATTTTGAAGCTGCCTTACGTTTCCCTTCCACTCCCTCTGCATGAGGCATCTTATGCTTTCAGGGGCAAACTCGAGCCCCTCCTTGCCATATTCCTTGGAATATTTTTCCAGAAAATGCTGGGCCAGAAGGGGAATGTCCTCGGCAATCTCCTTGAGGGAGGGCATGGTGATAGTGACCACATTCAGTCTGTAGAAGAGGTCCTCCCTGAAGGTGCCCTGCTGTATCTTCTTTTCAAGATCCTGGTTGGTTGAGGCAATAACACGGGCATCTATCTTGATAGACTTCGTGGTGCCAAGGGGCCTTATCTCCTTTTCCTGCAGCACCCGAAGGAGCTTTGTCTGGATGGACAGGGGGATGTCTGCAATTTCGTCGAGGAGTATGGTTGAGCCGTCTGCTGCTAGGAAAAGGCCCTCCTTGTCGGTGTCTGCTCCGGTGAAGGCGCCCTTTACGTAACCGAAAAGTTCACTTTCAAGGATGTGCTCTGGAAGCGCCGGGCAGTTTACGATTATCATCTTTTTATCCCGTCGTCTGCTCATCTGGTGAAGTGCCCGGGCTGCCACTTCCTTTCCTGTACCACTTTCTCCTCGGATAAGAACAGTAACGTCTGTATCAGCCACCCTTGCCATAAGCTCAAGGATTTCTTTGAGCTTGGCGGACTTTCCAACAAATCCGTACTGTTCCTTAAAGGAGTGGAGCTGTTCCTGGAGTCTTCTGTTTTCACGAAGAAGATTGGTGCGCTCAAAGCCCTTTTTGACTGCATGGATCACCATGTCGTTGTCAAAGGGCTTTTGGAAGAAATCTAGAGCCCCCTCTTTTAGGGCCTCCACTGCACCCTCCACTGTGGCATAACCTGTCATTATGATGACAGAAATGGTTGGGTCATAGGCAAGAATCTGCTTCATCAGGGAAAGGCCATCGAGATCGGGCATCTTTATATCTGTCAAGACGACATCGTGATCCTTTTTCTTGACCTGTTCAACTGCCTCGTAACCCGACTTGGCCAGATCCACGGTGCAATCAAGCTTTGAGCTTATGACCTGTTTTAGAAGCCTTAGCATGTCCTCCTTGTCATCCACAATAAGGAGGCTCGGCTTGTGATTCTTGCTCTTCATTGTCCCTAGTCAGTATTTTAACTCTCTACCCAGTAATTTGGTGATTCCTTGGTAATTATAACGTCATGGACATGGCTCTCCCTTAATCCGGCAGGGGTTATCTTCACGAATTTTGCATTGGTTCTAAGTTTTTCTATGGTTTCACACCCAAGATAACCCATACCTGCCCTGAGACCACCAATTAGTTGATAGATGGTGGCAGCAAGGGGGCCACGGTAAGGAACACGCCCCTCGATTCCCTCTGGAACCAATTTGGATACAACCTTCACATCATCCTGGAAGTATCTGTCCTTGCTTCCTTCCTTCATTGCCCCAAGGGAACCCATGCCTCTGTAGACCTTGTACTGACGCCCTTTGTAAAGCTCGAGCTCCCCTGGGCTCTCATCAGTACCGGCAAGGAGGCTTCCAATCATCACGCAGTGGGCCCCTGCACCAATGGCCTTTGTAAGGTCTCCTGAAAACTTTATCCCGCCATCGGCGATTACTGTGCGGCCATATTCATTGGCAACAACTGCACAGTTGTGTATTGCAGTAAGCTGAGGCATACCCACACCTGCAACTATCCTCGTGGTGCATATGGAGCCTGGGCCAACACCAACCTTTATTGCATCTGCACCTGCCTTAAGCAAGGCCTCTGCCCCCTCGGATGTGGCAACATTTCCTGCTATTACCTGAAGATCTGGAAAATGCTCTTTCAAGTCCTTAACTGCATTTACCACATTGGCAGAATGCCCGTGTGCCGAATCCACCACTATAACGTCCACACCTGCCTTTATGAGGGCCTCGGCATGCTCCAGGCGATTTTCTCCAACGCCAATGGCTGCCCCAACCCTTAGACGCCCAAGTTCATCCTTACACGCATTTGGATATTTTTTTATCTTCTCAATGTCCTTGATGGTTATAAGCCCGGACAGATCACCATTTTCATCAACTACCAGCAGCTTTTCAATTCGATGCTTGTGAAGAAGCTCCTTGGATTCCTCAAGGGTGATGCCGACAGGTGCTGTCACCAGATTCTTGGAGGTCATGACATTTTTGACCTCCTGGTCGAGATTGGTCTCAAAACGAAGGTCCCTGTTGGTAATAATTCCCACCAGTTTCTTCCCTTCCACTACAGGTACTCCGGAAATCCTGAACTCTTTCATTATTTCCTGGACCTGCCAAAGTTTGTGTTCGGGGGTGACAGTAACCGGGTCAATTATCATTCCGCTCTCAGACTTCTTGACCTTTTCAATCTCCTTGACCTGGCGCTTGATACTCATGTTTTTATGGATGATTCCGATACCGCCTTCTCTTGCCAGGCTTATGGCAGTATCCGCTTCAGTGACGGTATCCATGGCAGCACTCAAGATGGGAATGTTGAGCCTGATGGTCTTTGTCAGGGGCGCAGAAATATCTACGTCTGCCGGAAGAACCTCAGAAAAGGCTGGCACCAACAAAAGGTCATCAAAGGTATAGGCCTCTGGCACAGGATGGTTCAACATAAAATTTACACTCCTTTTCAATAGAGGCGGCAAGAAGACCAAGCAGGATACCGCCGTCGCTTATGATTAATTTCTTTAACCCTAAATATCTAATGATCTCTAGCAAAATTGCAATGCCTGCAGGAAAAATATCGGCCCTTTCAGGTTCAAGACCTGTGATCGAACGCCTAGTTTCAATATCGGCCTCTGAAATCTGGTAAAACAACCTTGTCAGCTCGCCTTCGTCTATTATAAAGCCCCGCACCTTTTTTGGGTCGTATTCCGAAAGGCCAAGTACGACTGCTGCAACAGTGGTGGCCGTTCCCCCTGTTGCAACAACCTTACTGGCCTTGCCAAAATCCTCTTTTAGAGGGCCAAACCACCTGCGAACCTTCTCTGCTGCCAGTGTTCTCAGTCTGTCTGGCTCAAATCCGTGGCCTTCGATCAACTCCTCGGTAAGGTTCACTGCTCCAACTGGCATACTCTTCCAAGCAAGCACCTGCCTGCCCCTGGACAACACCAGCTCCGTGCTCCCTCCCCCTGAATCCAGCATGAGCCATTCATTGTCAAGACCACTAACAGTGAGATATGCCCCGCTTGCGGCCACCTTGGCCTCTTCCTCCGGGGTAAGTATTTCTATATTTATACCAATTTTGCGTGCCTCTTCAGTAAATTCAGAAACATTTTCGGCTCTTCTAAAGGCCTCTGTTGCATAGGCACCAAATTTTTCAATGGAATATCTGGCCAGGACTTCTTTAAACTCCTTGAGGGCCGCAAGCCCCCTTTCAATGGATTTTCTGGAAAACCGCCCAGTGGCCCGGAGGGACCGTCCGATACGCACATTTTTCCTAATTGAGAAAATGACCCTTGCACCTTCCGAGTCGATCTGCCCTGCCACAAGGCGAAAGGTCTGACTCCCAAGATCCATGACAGCCACTTTGCACTGAACTTCCCTCTTCATGACAGACAAGGTTAAAAAGAGGCGGCGGGTTCATCAAGTCCCTGAAAATTTTAAATAGACACTTTTGACAGTGACATTTTGTGACAGATATTTCAGTGTCTCATTGACAGCCAGCCAGGTGGGCAGTAAACTGACGCCCAAGTATTTAGCTTTCAACTTTTAGGCAGGCAAACTTCTTCTGCCTGCATCCTGGGGAGAATATATGTTTGGGCTGGGATTGCCGGAGCTTTTAATAATTCTATTCATTATTCTCATAATCTTTGGGGCCGGAAAGCTCCCTCAGATTGGAGAAGGCCTTGGAAAAGGCATTAGCAATTTTAAAAGGTCCTTAAAACAAGATGAAGAGAACGACAGCCCAAACGATAAGACCGAAAAGCAAGACTGAAGCCATACTTTTCCCTCATCGATTTCGTCATCCCCAGCAAACTTCCAGAGATTAAGCTTATGAAACAAAAAAACACCCACGCAGACTCCAATATACTAGTACGATTTTTTTCATCCGTTAAGTTGGCCATTTTTCTCTTTATAGTCCTGGCACTCACATCAATCATAGGAACGGTGCTTCCCCAGGGCGAAAGCCTCCAATTCTATCTCGAAAACTATGGCCCCTTTTATTTCAAAATCATTAAAACCTTTCACCTCTATGACACCTATCATGCTTGGTGGTACCTGGCCCTCATGGGGCTTTTCAGCATCAACCTCGTTGTATGTACCATCAAGAGGCTTCCCTACACTCTGCGACTTTTTAAGCGTGACTATCTAAATCTCAGCAAAGACGACCTATTGAGGCGCCCATTGAAGGCCCAGTGGGAAGCCAAGCCCAAAACAGACCTGACAAGCCTAAAAGAATCTATTGTTAAAGTCTTTTCAGAGCTTGCAGGCAAACCAAGGAGCAAGCATGGTGTAGATGGCGG
>JAADCZ010000015.1 GCA_013154175.1 Thermodesulfobacteriota bacterium | reverse complement strand
TAGCACTTTTCGGACTGCCAGAACAATAGGCTTGGGCTCCAAGTCGCCAAGGCGCAGGCAGTTGTTGGAGAATCTGGGGCTGGAGTTTGAGCTTTGTAGTGGAGATGCTGAAGAGCTCGATGGTTCCTCAGGCCTTTCGCCCAAGGAACTCACCATGGAAAACGCCATTCGAAAGCTGCACGTGGTCAAGGAAAGTTGTAACAGTCAAGTAGTCCTATGTGCAGATACTTGTGTCTATTGCCAGGGAAGGATTCTGGGTAAGCCAAAAGATTTTGAGGATGCCCGTTCCATGCTGGGGTTTCTGAGTGGAAAGTGGCATGAGGTGTTTACAAGTTTTGTGGTCTTCGACAAGAGCCAGCAGGCCCAAATGGAAAAGACTGTGACATCGAGGGTGTTTCTTGACGCCATTGATACTAGAGTGATCGATGCCTATTGTGGCACCGAGGAACCCTATGACAAGGCTGGAGCCTACGCGGTCCAGGGGGCTGGGGCCTTTTTGGTTCGAAAGATAGAGGGTTCATACACAAATGTAGTCGGCCTGCCAATTACGGAAGTTGTGGAGGCCCTTTTGAAGGTGGGAGCCATTGAACCATGTGTGAAAGACTAGAACAGATCAGGGCCCATGTGGAAGAGGCGTGCCGGCGTTCCGGCCGTAACCCAGATGAAATAACAGTCGTAGCCGTTAGTAAACGAAAGCCAGCTTCCATGATTCGGGAGCTTTTCAACTGCGGTCAAAGGGTCTTTGGGGAGAACTACGTTCAGGAGGGCGTGGCAAAGGTTGAGGAGCTGGCGGATCTCCATGAAATCAAATGGCATTTCATAGGACATCTTCAAAGAAATAAGGCCAAGCTTGCTGTACAGCACTTTGACTGGATCGAGACCGTGGATTCTGAAAGGCTGGCAAATGCCCTTAACAAGAGGGCACAGGAGCTCAATAAGTGCGTTAATGTCCTCGTGCAGGTGAACATAGGCCAGGAGGAATCCAAGTATGGTGTCATGAAAGAGGATGTGCCTCCACTGCTTGAGCATGTTCATGGCCTTTCCAATCTAAAACTAAAGGGTCTTATGACCATCCATCCTGTTTCCAGCTCCAAGGAAGAGGCAAGAAAATGGTTCAGGCAAATGGCTGCACTAAAACGGGAACTGGAAGCTAGTTATCCAGAAATGGATCTGTCAGAGCTTTCCATGGGGATGTCCCGGGATTACGATATCGCCATAGAGGAAGGTGCTACCATAGTACGAATTGGCACCGCACTTTTTGGACCACGAGAGTAAGGCCTAGGAGATTTGCATAATGTTCAAGATATTTGTCAAAACCCATTTTTCGTCAGCCCACTATTTGAGGAACTATCCTGGCAACTGCGAGCATCTTCACGGACACAACTGGGATGTGACAGTTACTGTGAAGGCTGAAGAATTAAATGACATTGATGTTGCAATGGACTTTAAGGACCTGAAGCGGGTAGTTGCCGAGATTATGAAAGAGCTCGATCACAAAAATCTCAACGAGCTTCCTGCCTTTAAGGAAAAAAATCCGTCGTCAGAACGACTAGCCCAGTTCATTTATGAAAGGCTCGAGGAAAAGCTGGCCGCATTTCCCGGAGTTCTGCCAGATTCGGTGGAGGTGAGGGAGACCCCTTCATCTGGTGTAATCTACACGGCCTAGGGGAGTGACCAATTTAAGCCAGACAAAGCTCAGGGTTTGCGAAACCTTCTCGAGCATCCAAGGGGAAGGTACCCATGTGGGGGTGCCCTGCTTTTTTATAAGGCTTACAGGGTGCAATCTACGCTGTAACTATTGCGATACAACCTACGCCTACGATAGTGGCACCACTACTTCTGTGGAGGAGTTGGTCAACGAGTGGCGTTCCAGCCGACTACCCTATGTGTTGATCACTGGGGGTGAGCCCCTTTTGCAGCCAGGGGTTTATCCCTTGATGAATACACTTCTAGCCCACGGAGCCAAGTGCCTTCTGGAGACAAACGGTAGTGTTTCAATTGCGCAGGTGCCACGGGGCGTGTGCAAGATAGTGGACTGGAAGACACCTGGAAGCGGGTCCGGAGGCTCTTTTTTCGTAGAAAATCTTCGCTATCTGTCCAGGAGCGACGAGTTGAAATTTGTCCTTACCTCGAGGGCGGATTATGAATGGGTACGAGACCTGATCTTGGCCAAGGGCCTCAATAATCTTTGCCCTGTGCTACTTTCCCCTTGCTATGGAGCGGTGAACCCTTCAGAACTGGCCTTGTGGATATTGACGGACAAGCTGGACGTTCGCCTCCAGCTCCAGCTTCATAAAGTGATCTGGGGCGAGAAAATGGGCGTTTAGTTCAACCAAAAATAATTTAAAAGGCGTTGACAGGAAGACTTTTATAATGTAAAAGCTACTTCTAAAATTTAATGAATGAAGCTTCATTTTTTAACTGCTTAAAACATCGGCTGGTTAGCCTTCGGGGGTAGGAGAACTTATGATTACCATAGACCTTTCAATCGTTGCTGAAATTATCGGAGTACTCATTCTCATTGTGGTGCTCAATTCTATGCTTTATCAGCCAATCCGGCGCATTCTCAAAGAGCGTAAGGAAAAGATGGATTCCATCGAGGCTGAGGCTATGAAGTATGAGGACCGGATCAAGAGTCTCATAGAAGACTATGAGAGAAAGCTCAGGGAGGCGCGGCAGGCCGGTAAGGCAGAGTATGAGAAGCTGCGTGAAGAGGCCAAGCAGCTAGAGAAGCAGCTTCTGGAAGAAAGCACCAAGGAAGCTGAGGCCAAGAGGCAGGAACTGATGAGTCAGTTGACCAGCCAGATAGAGGCTGCTAAGAAGGAGCTCCAGGCCAAGGCCGAGTCATTTGCCGTGGAAATAGCTCAAAAGTTGCTTGGGAGGGCCGTTTAATGTTTAAAAGATTCGTAGTTATATTCTTGTTTTGTCTAGGTGCGCTTATGTACGCGGCTGGCCCAGTTCTGGCCGAGGAAGCTGGGGCGGCCCATGAGGCAGGTGCCGTTGCCGCAGAGGCTGCGCACGGTGAGGCGGCTCATGAGGCTGCTGGTCATGGAGGGGGCGAGCATGGTGAGCATCATGCACTGACCCATGGCCAGGTAATGAATTTTGTATGGCACTGTCTCAACTTTGCACTGCTGCTAGTGATTCTTGTCAAGTTTCTGAAGCAGCCCATAACAGACAGCCTTAAGGGGAGGCAGGAGTCCATTGCCAAGGCCTTCGAGGAACTCGAAGCCAAAAAGGCAGAGGCTGCCGACCGGTTCAAGGAGTATGAGCAGAAGCTGTCTGGAATGGACGAAGAGGCCAAGCGCATCCTTGAGAATTTTATAGCGCAGGGCCAGAAAGAGCGTGATTCCATAATCGAGCAGGCGAAGGCTGCAGCCGAGAGGATCAAGGCACAGGCAGAGTTCTATGTTCAGCAGGAACTAGCCAAGGCCAAGACTGAGCTTCAGCGTGAAGTTGCAGACATGGCCGTAAAGATGGCTGAAGAAATAATAAGGAAGAATCTGACTGAGCAGGATCAGTCCAAGCTCATCAGTGAATACCTTGAAAGGGTGGTGCAGAAAAATTGATTAGCACAGTATTAGCAAGAAGATACGCAAAGGCGCTCTTTGCCGCAGGCAAAGAAGAGGATAAGTTGCAGGCCTTTAATGAGACCCTTCAGGCTCTCAATGAATTCCTCAAGGCCAATCCTGACATCGAAGCCGCCCTGGAGAGCCCAGTCATAGGGTTGGATGTAAAGCAGGAGGTTGTTGAGGAATTAATAAAGGCTGCAAAAGTCGACAAGATTATGGCCAACTTTCTCCGGACTCTGGTTCAGAACAACAGGGTCCACTATCTGGGTCTGATTGCGGATGCCTACCAGGAGTTGATGGACGAAGAGATGGGCATCGTCAGGGCCAAGGTGATAACCGCTATCCCCTTGAAAAAGGATCTGCAGAAGAAAATGCAGGATACCTTCTCCCAGCTTACTGGGAAGCAGGTTGTGCTGGAAGCGGTTGAAGACCCGGATATCATTGGCGGAGTTATTGCCAAGGTTGGAGACAAGGTCTGGGACGGAAGTATAAAAAGCCAGCTAATGGGCTTTAAAGAATCCATAGGGAGGGGTGAAATAGGATAATGGCACAGATAAACGCATCCGAAATCAGCGATATAATAAAGAAGAAGATTGAAGAGTTCGAGAAGAGTGTAGACTTGGCAGAAACCGGTACGGTTCTGTCAGTCGGTGACAACGTTGCCCGTGTCTATGGCGTGCGCAACTGTATGACCATGGAGCTCTTGGAGTTCCCTGGCGGAATCATGGGAATCGCCCTGAACCTTGAGCAGGACAACGTCGGTGTGGCCGTTATGGGTGATTGCTCCCAGATCAAGGAAGGCGACCAGGTCAAGCGTACCGGCAAGATCGCTCAGGTTCCTGTTGGTGAGTGTATGCTCGGCAGGGTTGTTGATTCCCTTGGTAACCCAATTGACGGTAAGGGTCCAATCAACGCTACTGAATTCCGCAGGATCGAAATGAAGGCTCCTGGTGTTATCGACAGGAAGCCAGTGCATGAGCCTTGCTACACCGGTCTCAAGGCTATCGACGCTATGACACCTGTTGGAAGGGGTCAGAGGGAGCTCATCATTGGTGACCGTCAGATTGGAAAGACAGCCATCGGCGTTGATGCTATTATCGCTCAGAGAGACACTGACGTTTACTGTATATACAATGCCGTTGGACAGAAGCAGGCTACTGTGGCTCTGGTTGTCGAGGCCTTGAGAAAGGCTGGCGCTATGGAGTACACCACAGTCGTTGCAAGTAGTGCTAGTGAGCCAGCATCCTTGCAGTATCTGTCCTCCTTCGCAGCAACAGCTATGGGTGAGTACTTCCGTGACAACGGCAAGCACGCACTCATTATCTACGACGACTTGTCAAAGCAGGCTGTTGCTTACCGCGAACTTTCACTTCTGCTCAGGCGTCCTCCAGGACGTGAGGCTTACCCCGGTGACATTTTCTACAACCACTCAAGGTTGCTGGAGCGTTCCGCCAAGCTGAATGACGATCTAGGTGCAGGAAGCCTAACAGCACTACCAATCATCGAAACCCAGCAGGGTGACGTTTCTGCATACATTCCAACAAACGTTATTTCAATTACAGACGGTCAGGTCTACCTGGAACCATCACTGTTCTTCGCAGGTATCAGGCCAGCGGTTAACGTCGGTCTGTCAGTTTCCAGGGTCGGTGGTGCTGCACAGGTGAAGGCAATGAAGCAGGTTGCTGGTACCTTGAGGTTGGATTTGGCCCAGTACAGGGAACTGGCAGCATTTGCACAGTTTGGTAGTGACCTGGACGAGGCTACCCAGAAGCAGCTGCGCAGGGGTGAGCGTCTTGTGGAGCTCCTGAAGCAGCCCCAGTACAACCCGCTACCAATGGAAAAGCAGGTTGTTGCCCTGTTCGCTGGTACCCAGGGTCTACTGGATGAGTTGCCAGTAAATGCAATCCAGGAGTTTGAGAAGGAACTCTACGACTTCGTAGAGCAGAAATACCCACAGATATACGAGGAGCTCAGGGAGAGGCAGGAGATTTCAGACGCCCTCGACAAGAAAATGAGAGAGGTTATTGCTGAGTGTGTATCCCAGTTTAAGGCTGCACGTAATCTATAAGGGGATAGGATAAATGGCGTCTTTAAAAGACATTAAACAAAAAATAACCGGTATTAAAAAGACCGAGCAGATAACCAAGGCCATGAACATGGTCGCCGCGGCAAAGTTCCGCGGCGCCCAGGAGCGGATGGAAGAGTTCAGGCCCTACGCTGGAAAATTTTCCGGTGTAATGGGTCAGTTGTCCGCCACGGCCAATCCCAACGCCTTTCCGCTTATGGAAGAGCGTGAGATAAAGAAGTCGATGGTCTTGGTTGTCACTTCGGATAGAGGTCTTTGCGGCGCATTCAATGCCAACATCATTAGTGCTGCGGAGCAGTTCCTTGAAGAGAAGAAGAGCCAGGGTATCGAGGTTGCAGTCGGCTGTATTGGCAGGAAGGGCCATCAGTATTTCAGCAAGAAGGACATTGAAGTAACCATTGAGATAGTCGACTGCATGGCCAAGGTTGAGATGGTCGACGCAAGGACTGCAGGCAAAGAATGTATCAGGCTATTCCTGGATGGGGAGATTGATGAGGTTCATTTGCTCTTTGGACGCTTCGTGAACGTGGTGACCCAGAAGCCGACTTTTAAAAAGCTCATCCCCATTAGCGCCGCGGATCTTACCGAGGCTGAGGCAGCGGAAGAGGAGCAGGCTGGGCCAAAGGCGACATATATCTACGAGCCTGACCCAGAGGAAATTCTCAACATACTCATGCCCATGTACGTCAACGTACAGATAATGGCAGCCATGCTTGAGACTGCATGCAGTGAGCAGGCAGCACGTATGACAGCCATGGATAATGCTACCAGGGCATGTACAGATATGATACACGAGCTTACCCTTGCCTATAACAAGGCGCGCCAGGCATCTATTACGGCAGAGCTTATGGACATCGTCGGCGGCGCAGAGGCATTAAAGGGATAAAAGGTGATAATAAAAAAGTTTGGGTTAATACCCTGTGGGAGGTAGGAACAAATGGCAAATATTGGAAAAATAGTTCAGGTCATTGGGCCGGTTGTGGACGTTGAGTTCGAGCCAGGACAACTGCCCGCTATTCTTAACGGCCTACTAGTGTCTAACCCGGCCATTAGCGATGAGCCGGACAATCTTTACATAGAAGTAGCACAGCATCTTGGTGACAACGTTTGTAGATGCATCGCTATGGATACCACAGACGGTCTTGTTCGCGGTATGGAGGTAAAGGACACCGGCGCACCAATCAAGATTCCAGTCGGTGAGCCAACTCTAGGCCGTATCATGAACGTCGTGGGCTGGCCTGTTGATGGTAAGGGGCCAATCAAGTCCGACACCATGTATCCGATTCACAGGAAGGCCCCTGCATTCGTAGAGCAGGATACCACCGTTAACGTCTTGGAAACTGGTATCAAGGTTATCGACCTCCTAGTTCCATTCCCCAGGGGTGGTAAAATGGGACTGTTCGGCGGTGCTGGATGTGGTAAGACCGTTATCATGATGGAGATGGTCCACAACATCGCTATGCAGCACGGTGGTATTTCAGTCTTCTGCGGCGCCGGTGAAAGGACCCGTGAAGGTAACGACCTCTACCTTGAAATGAAGGAATCGGGAGTTCTTCCAAAGGCAGCCTTGGTTTACGGTCAGATGACTGAGCCTCCAGGAGCTAGGGCAAGGATTGGTCTGACCGGACTTACCGCTGCTGAGTACTTCCGTGATGAGGAAGGTCAGGACGTGCTCTTCTTCATCGACAACATATTCCGTTTTACCCAGGCAGGTGCTGAGGTTTCCGCGCTGCTCGGACGTATTCCTTCAGCTGTTGGTTATCAGCCAACTCTAGCTACAGACCTTGGTGCATTGCAGGAACGTATTACTTCAACCACCAAGGGTTCTATTACAGCTGTTGAGTGCGTTTACGTGCCTGCTGACGACTTGACTGACCCTGCACCAGCAACGACATTCGCTCACTTGGACGGTACAGTCGTTCTTTCAAGGCAGATTGCAGAGCTGGGTATCTATCCCGCGGTTGACCCCTTGGATTCAACCTCGAGGATTCTCGATCCCAACGTTCTGGGTGAGGAGCATTATCAGACTGCTCGTGAGGTTCAGCAGACCCTTCAGAAGTACAAGGACCTCCAGGATATTATTGCAATTCTTGGTATGGACGAGCTTTCTGATGAGGATAAGATCACAGTTCAGAGGGCCAGGAAGATACAGAGGTTCCTGTCACAGCCATTCCACGTAGCTGAAACCTTTACAGGTATTCCAGGAAAGTACGTAAAGGTTGAGGATACGGTTCGCGGATTCCGTGAAATTCTTGATGGAAAGCACGATGATCTGCCCGAGCAGGCCTTCTACATGGTAGGTACTATAGAAGAGGCCAGGGAAAAGGCAGAAAAGTCATAACAAATAGGGTGTAAAAATGGCAAACAAACTCAATTTAGAGGTAGTAACGCCCACTAAGCTGGTCGTGAGTGACCAGGTAGATCTCTGTACTGTGCCTGGAACCGAGGGAGCCTTCGGTGTGATGGCGAATCACGCTCCCATATTGTCTACCCTGACCATTGGTGAAATGCATTATCAGAAGGATAATGACACTGTCAGGGTCGCAGTAAGTGGTGGCTTCGTTGAAGTATCGTCCAATCAGATGACGGTGCTTGCAGAGGCAGCCGAGATATCAGATGACATCGATGTCGACCGGGCACTTAGGGCCAAGGAGCGCGCAGAAAAGCGGCTTCAGGAGGCACTAAGTGGTCGTGAGGATATAGACGTGGCAAGGGCTAAGGCAGCCTTGGCACGTGCGCTAACCAGGTTGAAGGTAGCTGGTAAATTAAGCTAGAAGCTATAACCATGGGGAGGGGAAAAAAGGCAAGCCATCAGGCTTGCCTTTTCTTTTTGTGGTGTGATTATGGATAAACCATCGAAGCCAACCTTGGCCCTTGTACTTGCTGCAGGCAAGGGCACTCGAATGAAGTCGGCACTACCAAAGGTGCTCCATTCCCTGCTTGGAAAACCCCTTCTTGCTCATGTGATAACCATCGTCCGTGAAAGCGGGGTAGATGATGTCGTGGTAGTGGTGGGGCATGGGGCAGAATTGGTACGCCAGGCCTTTAAGGATTCTGGCGTCACCTTCGTGGAGCAACCGGAACAGTTGGGTACTGGTCACGCTGTTGCTTGTGCTGAATCTGCAATTGATGAAGGGTTTGACAATATATTGATCCTTTGCGGCGATACTCCTCTTTTCAAACCACAAACCATAAACGAATTCATCCAGCGACATGAGGCTAATCGAAATAAATTGTCATTGCTCTCTGCGAAATTTCA
>JAADCZ010000133.1 GCA_013154175.1 Thermodesulfobacteriota bacterium | reverse complement strand
TTTTTGCCTGGGGAGATGGGCCAAGATCGTTCTCGTTCGAGGCAAGTTTTATTGAATCCTTTATGCCATATTCCCGTTCGAGTTCATCCTTGGGTTTTCCTGGAGGGTAGGGTACGAGCTCCCTGATGTAGTCTGGTACGTCATTTAGTAAAGACTTGTCCATGTTTCACTGTTCCTTTGCAAAATAGAGATAGTATTCTTCTGCACCAAGTCGGTCTTTGGGTTCAACCTGAATTTGAATATCGTATGTCTCTTCAAGTCTCAAGAGATCCACACGTTTTTTATTGAGCAGGTATGAAGATACCGCAGGCGGGACCTCCAAAACCAGTCTCTGGCCCTGTGCCTTGTCTGACTGTCGGGATGCAAGTTTGCTACCAATAAGGCGCAGGTACAACACAGACAGGGACTCAACGGATTTCACGAGCCCGGCACCCTTGCAATAGGGGCATTTCACATAGCTGAGGGCCTTGACAGGGCTCTTGAGCTTTTGCCTGACAAGCTGCAACAGACCAAATCTGGAAATGCGTGCCACCTCGGTTTTGGCCTTGTCCTTTTTGAGCGATTGCCTCAGCCTCTTTTCAACCTGGTTCCTGTTGGCCTTGAGCTTCATGTCGATGAAGTCAATAACGATAATGCCACCAAGATCCCTGAGTCTAAGTTGCCGCGCAATCTCCTCTGCGGCCTCGAGATTCGTGGCAAGTGCCGTATCTTCTAGATCCTTTTCCTTGATGTTCTTGCCGGAATTCACATCGATGGAGACCATTGCCTCGGTGGGTTCTATTATGATGTAACCCCCTGATGGCAGATCGACACGGGGCTGAAATACCTGTTCAATCTGGTTCTCTACTCCATATTGTTCAAACAGCGGGCGCTCTTCATTGTAGAGGGTGAGGGTGGAGACCTGTCTGGGGGCTATAATCTTGAGGAAGGTCTTGATCTTCTCATAGGTTTCCTTGTGATCGACAATGATTTCAGAGACATCGCTTGTGAGGTAGTCTCTTAGAAATCTCGTGGTCAGCTCCCTGTCCCGATAGAGGATTGAGGGGCTAGGGGCTGATTTGGCAGACTTTTTGAGACTGTTCCACAACCTTGTAAGGTATCTTAAATCCTTGAGTATTTCAGCCTTTGTGGCCTTATATGCCGCGGTCCTAGCTATGATGCCAACGCCTTCCGGAAGCTTTGTCTGCTTGAGTATGTTCTTTAGCCTCTGGCGCTCCTTTTCATCTTCTATCTTACGGGAGACACCCACATGGGGGTTTCCAGGCATCAGGACCAGGAATCTTCCAGGCAGGGAAAGGTAGGTGGTAACGTACGCACCCTTGAGAGTGGTCTCCTCCTTAACGATCTGTACCAGTATGTCCTGGCCCTTTTTCAATAGTTTTGAAATCTTGTTCTTATCTTCGGCATAGCCATAGTAATCGGGATGAATCTCTTCAAAGGGAAGGTAGCCATTTCTATTTAACCCAATATCCACAAAGACAGCCTGAAGGCTTGTCTCCACGTTGACGATCTTTCCCTTGTAGATATTTCCCTTGGTGGTTTCGTAACCAGCACCCTCTAGTTCAAAGGCCTCCAGACGACCGTTTTCAATAAGGGCTACCCTCAATTCCTCTGGAGCCTGGGCATTTATTAAAATTTTAGAATTTTTTTGGGCCTTGGCCCTCTTCTTTTTTTTGGTTGCCATTTATTCTCGACTTAATTTTTAATTTTTTGTCTCGTTTTCTTTCGGATCTTGGCCCTTTGGGCTGCCTCTTTAAAAATCCTTTTATCCTCTTGGGTTTCAAGTATCAAAGGAGGCACTGGCCTTGGCCTGCCCCTGTCATCAAGAGCAACAAAGGTTAGCAGGGCAGTGGCCACGTGCCTGATTTCACCTGCATAAAGGTCTTCTGCCTCTATTTTTATGCCGATTTCCATGGAAGTGTTTCCAGTCCAGTTCAAGCGGGCCTTTAGGGTTAGAAGATCCCCAATGTAAGCCGGTGCCAGGAAATCTATTCTGTCAACAGATGCTGTAACGACATTTGAACGGCAGTGCCTGGTAGCAACTACATAGGCTGCGTTATCTGCCAGTTTCATTATCGTACCGCCGTGCACATTTCCCGCAGAGTTTGCATCCTCCGGAAGCATTACCTGTGTCAGCACAACCCTTGATGCAGATACTGGTTTACCCTCCAGGGTGTTTGACATATTAGGCAGCTCCTGTCTCTGCAACATAAAAGGTCCTGTTGTGAATCTGCTTCTTCTTGACCACTCCCTGGTGGAGCAGCCTGTTCAAAACCTTGTTGGTATCCTTGTATTCGCCAAAAAGTCCTTCCAAATCCTGGGGAGTCAAGGGCCTTCTCTTTAAGGTATCAACGATTTCCGACTCAAGTATCAACCCAACTCCCTTCCGCATCTGGGCTTCAAAGTCTATCACGATTTCTGCCTTTTCACCAAAAAAAGCCTTGATTTCAGCCATTTTTTTTGAGCTTATTGGGCTTGCCCAGCTCTCGGCAGGAGGCCGTACGACTGTGTTCAACTGAATCTTGTGTGGATTGATGGTTGAAACGGCTTCCTTTAGGGCCTTTAGCTCTTCCTCAGTATCGTTGATGCCCCTTACGAAGAGTATTTCTAGCCACATCTTTCCCTTCATTTCTCTTCGAAGGGTGGCAAGTCCTTGAATAATCTTCATGATGTCCAGGGCAGGGTGTGGCCTGTTGATCTTTCTAAAGGTCTGTTGCGTGGCTGCATCCAAGGAAGGCAACACCAGATCTGCCATACACAAGGCCTTTCTCACCTGCTCCTGATCAGCAGTAGAAGAGTTTGTAAGTACGGTCACGGGCTTTTCTATAAATTTTTTAATATTGTAAATAAGTGGATACAGATCCTCATAAAGGGTGGGCTCACCAGAGGCTGTGAGGGTTAGGCAGTCGAAACCTCTTCCTTGGGATACGTATTCCTGGATTTCATTAAAGACATCCTGCCAAGGTGGTGAAGAGGGAGCACTAAGGGACTTCTCCTTGGTCCTGCCCAGTTCACAGTAAACACAATCCATATTGCAGGTCTTTGGTGGCAGCAGATCCACGCCCAAGGAAAAGCCTAGTCGTCTCGATGGTACTGGTCCAAAAATGTATTTCATATCCTTCGTTGATGAATTGGGTGTAAGATTTTGAATTTCTATAGCATTTATATGAAAAAATCACATCAAATTTTTATATGACCCAGGCCTCCAAGTCAGAAAAAGAAATTTTTAATTTGTGTGAGAAAAATATTAAAGTTTTGAAGAGAAAAAGCCGAGAGAAAAAACAAGAAACAAGGATGTAAATGCGACAAAAAATGTCAAGGCGGGCAAAAAATGAATGTTTCCTCCTTTCATATCCAGCATGTAATCAAGGCCTATGGCCAGAGGCTGGGGCGAAGGAGCTTGGCTCGAATGAAGCTCTCCAAGGGGGAAGGGCAATCGCCAGACACGATAGATATTTCACCAGAAGCAAAGAAGAAGCAGTTGCTTCATGAAATAACCAGTTCTTTGGTAGGCCAGGCCAAGAATCAGGCCGAGAGTGTAGAAACCGAGGATGTTGAAAAACAACTATTTGAAAAAATAGGAAAAAAATTTAACGAGAGGGTTGACATAATACCCCAGCGAAATAAAAATTCAGGGTTTAAGTTTAAGATATTGAGCAAGGATTCTGGGGAAAAGATAGAAGAGCTATCCTTTGAAGACCTGAAGGGCATAGTCGAAGGTCTTTATAACGACCAGAGTAATGGAGAATCGATATGAAAATTGGTGATCAAAATAGAGGACTACAAATAGAAAAATATTTGAATACACAAGCGGTAGGTGAGAAGCAACAGAATCAGCAAGAAATTAATAAGTCTCATCAGAAATCCGCTGTAAAGACTGATACCGTCGAGTTTTCCTCCCAGTCGAAGCTGCTTAATAAGGTCACCGATACCATGAAGACCCAGGAACCCCAAAGGGCTGAAAAGCTCGAGAACATAAAAGAGCGGGTTCAAAATGGCACCTATGAGGTAGATGCCGAAAAGGTGGCCAATGCAATGTTTAAAGATTTACTAAAGGACCTCGGCTAGATTTCTTCTTCTCCTCCTCTCCTCCCCATGGAAAAGGGGTGATGAGTCGACATTCACCCCTTTTTCCTTTCTTTTCTTTATTTGCACCCTTTGGCCAAAATGATTAAGCTTGCTACCATATTTTTAGTTCGAAAATGAAAAAATATCAAAAAGATGGCCAGCCGAAGATATTCTAGATTCAAAACCACATTGCTAGCAGCCTTGGCAGGGCTATTCATTTGGATTGTGGCATTTTTTACCCAGACGGATCTCTTTGATGTACTCATCCATATCCTCGATAAATTTGAAGAATATGAAATTGATGAAATCCTTATTGCCTTATTTCTAATCACCATAGGGCTGACTGTGGATCTGATATCCATAAGGCGTCGCAGGGAAAAGGAGATCGAGATCTTTAAACATCGTATTCAGGTGTTACGGGTAACAGTTCGAACTGTACAAGACCTAATTGGCAACTTTCTCAACCAGCTCCAACTATTTCGTCTTACTGCCTCTGGATGCTCCAACTTTTCAGAAGAAAGCCTTCGAGAACTAGATGAACTAATTTCCAACACGGCCAACAGATTAAAGGTGCTGGGAGAGCTTGAGGAAATCCCCGAAAAGGAACTGAGCCACGGGGTAACAATCATAGACCTGTCTAAGGTCACTCCCCAGGACGATTCTAAGAAAGAACACTAAAACCCCTCTTTACGTTAACTCTGTTCAGCATAAGTAGGACAAGCCCTACCACCAGGAGCTGAATGCTCGTTGGCAGGGGAACAGGGGAGGCCGATGCAACGTATTCTACCTCCTGAGTCCAGTAGGAGGGAAGGGAGTCCCAGGGGTTTGAACCGGCATCATCGGTTATGAATACGTCTGTAATGTTAAGCTGGATTGCACGGTCTATTATGGCCTCCATGTCATCAACATTATCTACGCCATAGACCAAAATTGCTGTTTTTTCAGGAAAATAGGAGCCGAGCTCTCCTTCGACACTGTTCCAGTCATCCAGGTTACCCTCAAAGATTACGTTTATATCCGCCATGGAAAGATATTCTGCAGGGGCCCTGGTGCCATGATTCATGACAACAGTGTCGAGATTTGGATTGGCACTTTCATCCATTATGAAATTAGAAATATTTTCATAATAATTTAAGGTAGTTGAGTCTTCAGAGGTGCTCACCTCGTCTAGAAATATGCCAGAGACGGTGTAACCAGGCCCAGCGAAGTCCCTTTGATATTTGGATATATCTGCCTCTACGTCTTCGATGTTTCTTTGACCATATCCCGTTGGCACATAGCCGATTATTTTGATATTGCCATTAGCAAGATCCTGAAGGCCTTGTATATAGTCCTCATTTGGGCTGTCATCGCCGCCTGGGCCATTTGAAGGGTTGATGATGGCCGTAATGTCACAGGTTGAGCCGGCAGCTGCGATATCGTCCCAGATATACGCGTCTTGATTCCACCAGTTGGGGTAACTGTATAAGGGATAAAGTATATTGGCGGCAAAACTTGAAGTAGTAAGGCTAAGAAGCCAAAGAAATATGAAAAGAAGACCTCTGTATCTCATAAGATTCATAAAACCCTCCATAATCTAGTTGTCGGCCAATCACAATAACATGTGGCCAGTAACAGGTTCCCAAGGATAAACCCAAACACCAAATAACAGGTCCAATTATAACCCAACTTTAATCCGGAGAGAAATTTCACGCGGAAGTCTCCCTTGGATTACCCCTTGGTTCGAAAATAGGGGTCTTGGCCAATTTTTGGGCCAAAGTGCCTTTATTGATTTTATGTCGTATAAGATACATTATGTAAAGTAAAATGTGTAAGAAAAGCTGCCAGATAGCCTCAGGGCCATATGGAGCCCTCAGAAAGGCATTCTCAAAGCTTTGTGAGTCGATTTATCTTGGCATTTATTTCTGAAGCGTAATGCACCTGCTCTTTTACCTGCTCAAGTGCCGTTTTTAATTTTTCCTTGGGAAGATCTTCATCCATTGACAGATCCAGCAACAAAAGCTCGATCTTACCCATGATGATCTGTAAGGGCTGGTTCAGCTGATGGGTTGCAGAGCCAATGGCAGACAAGGCATCCTTAAACTTTTTCTCCTTGTTTGCGCCCCTTGAACGGTTCCGGTCGAAGACAAACCCCAGACACGCACTTGCCATCAACTGCTCGATGCTCGTCTTTGCACTGGAAAAGAGGACCAGGCTGGAATTTTCGTATCTTATTTCAATTTTGTGGTTTAACCCATGATGATTTCGTAATTTTTCTATTTCTTGCCCTTTTTCCTCTAGGTGTTCTTCATCTACCAATAGGAGGTCTATCTTAGTGGGACTTTCAGGGTCAAGATTTTCATCGATTATTTTAAATTCGCTTCCTAATAGCCTTTTTATTCCTTCTTTTTTGGCAATCTCAGTTAGCAAGACAATTGTTGTCTCATCCCTACGCGCCCCCTTTTGTGGCAGAATCTGACATTTCTCATCCCGTTCAAGGTCTTGATACAGCTCATCGAGGAGCTCTGCCACGTTGTCGCATCTGTCGTGCCATACGCACACCACACCAACAGACATTGGGATCTGCTCGTTATTTGGCCCCTTTATGCGAGAAACCTCTTTTTTCAGGCGAAACGAGGCGGTCTCTCCCCCTGCTTCATGGGTATTTGGCAAAATGGCAACGATGTGGTCCTTGTCCAACAGATAGACACCGTCGCAGTGTCTTAGTCGATCTTTGATGCTGTGGTAGATTGATGTTGTGTAATCACCTTTGGAACCGTTAGAATTAGCGTGTGGTTTAATGAGCAGGAAGGTACTTTGCCCGCCATAGCGCTTGAGCCTTGCAAGCTCATTCTGGGCAGCCACAAGGAAATCTCGTGAGCCAAGCACAATATTGTTGTCAGTCAGGGTAGAAAGATTGAGGTCAGCCATTTAGACACCGTTTTTTCTATCTGTATCGGTGAAACATGGCTAACCTTGATTTTTGGAGCCAAACAGGCGAACCTATGTCAAAATAGCTCGTTTCAGGAAGCTTTTGGAAGAGTAAAGCAGAAAATTGCTCCATGATCCGGTGGAGTTTTGTTCTTTACCCATACCTTGCCACCATGTGCCTCAATAATGGTTTTCACAATGGCAAGTCCGATACCTGTACCTTCGACACCCTTTGAATAGTTGGCCCTGTAAAATGGGTCAAAGATGTATGGCAAGTCTTCTTCCGAGATGCCAGGCCCTGAGTCCTCCACGCAGCACAGGACAAACTCCCCAATATCTTGGCACGAGATTGAAACTTCTGCTCCCTTTCCAGAATATTTTATGGCATTGTCCAAAATGTTATAGAGGACCCTCTGTAACTGCTCCTGGTCGGCCAGGACACCAGGAATATCATCCGGTATATCCACCTTTAGCTTGGTGCAATTTTCCTTGGCCTTAATGGAAATTTCGTGCACGAGATCCTGGACAATCCTCTGGAGACTGCACTCCTTTTTGGAAAGGGTTATCTGCCCTGCCTCCATCCGGATGATATCCAGAAAGGTCTTTATGTAACCATCCACCTTGGCTATTTCATTTATGATTGAATCAAGATACTGGCACTGCTTCGTCGTAAGAGGCCCTGCCTTGCCCTGCCGCATGCGCGTCAGCAGCCCCCCTGCAACGGCCAGGGGCCCCTTTAGATCATGGGCAAACATGGAAATCAAGACGCGTCTGTGCTGCTCCAGCTTCTTTTCATTGGAGATATCCCTGAAGATGGCAATGGCGCCCTTTAGCTCTGAATCTTTGAACAGTGGTGCTGCCGTATAGCAGACAGGAATTTCATGGCCATTTTTGTGGGTGATGGTGCCTTCGAGGTGGACAAATATCTTGTTCCCCCCAGCGTCTTTTTGTTTTTTCTGTCTTTTCAGACGGCATGGAACCCCAGGGAACACATCATGGCAATAGATGCCAATTACTTCTTCACGTTTATACCCGGTTATTGCCTGGGCAGCTGGATTGAATTCGAGAATTTTTCCGTGTCTATCAAGAATAATCAACCCTACAGGGAAATTCTCGACAATAAGGTCGAATAGTTCGCATTTTTGAGGTTTTTCGGTCTGTTCAGACCTTGTCATATAGTGACCTTTTCAATCCAGGCATCACCCATTCATTTATTATTATTCTGGGAATTCTTCTTCTCGACTTCTGCAATAACCTTGTCTGCCAATTCGTAAAAGGCCTTGGAGGCCTCCCCCTCTTCAAGGGCCACGGGCCTGCCCTCGTCACCGCCCTGTCTTATCTGGGGGTCAATGGGTATCTTTGCAAGAAGTGGCAACTTAAAGGCCTTGGCTATCTTCTCCCCTCCTCCACTGCCAAAAATGTCCATGACCTCATCTGAGCCAGGAACCTTGAGATAGGACATGTTCTCCACAATTCCCAGGATGGGGATCTTGTGCTCAAGAAACAATCCCACATTTCTTCTAACATCCGAGAGAGCAACCTTCTGCGGGGTTGTGACAATTATCACACCCCTTATGGGAATTGTTGTTGCAACAGTAAGGGGGGCATCTCCTGTGCCAGGTGGCAGATCTACAATAAGATAATCAAGGTCTCCCCAGGCAACATGGCCCAGAAACTCCTTTATGGCCTTATTTACCAAGGGGCCTCGCCACACAATGGGAGTCCCATCCCCGGCAAGGGTGCCAGTTGACATCATCTTGATGCCATATTTTTCAAGGGGAAACAGCATGCCCCTGGAACCAACGGGTCTGTCCTTGATGCCAAGCATGATGGGGATATCCGGCCCATGCATGTCTGCATCGAGGATTCCGACCTTGTAGCCCTTTTTGGCAAGGGCAGCCGCAAGATTAACGGCAACGGTGCTCTTCCCTACCCCACCCTTGCCACTTGCCACGGCAATTACGTTCTTGACTCCTTTCATACCCTCCATTTCCGAGGGTTCCTGGCCAAAGAGCTTGGCCCTTTCCGCAGAGGTCATGGTGGTAAGGACCACCCTCACCTCCCCTATGCCAGGTATGGCAGAGAGGGCTTCCTTTACATCTGATTTGATCTTATCCTTCAGGGGGCAGCCCGCCATGGTTAGGGCAATGGTTACACGCACATGGGGACCGGCAATTTCAATATCCTTCACCATGCCGAGATCCACAAGGGACTTGTTCAGTTCAGGGTCATTAACCTTTTTGAGGGCTTCTATTACCTGCTCCCTAGTTATAGCCATATTAACGCACTCCAAAGATTCAAATAATTATGTTAACCTTAACATGGATTATGAGCTCATGGCAAAAAAAAAGCAAAGACTAGACACGTTTCTTAAGGAAAGTGGACTTGCCCCGTCGAGGACAAAGGCCCAGGCCCTGATTATGGCAGGGAATGTCCTTGTGAATAATGCACCAGTTACCAAGGCTGGGCATCTTGTATCACCTTCAGATGAGATTATCTTAAAAGGCAAGCAATGTCCCTATGTTAGCAGGGGCGGTCTCAAGCTGGAGGCAGCGCTTGATCACTTTGACATAGATGTTCGAAAAAAGGTATGTATAGATGTAGGTGCATCGACAGGCGGTTTTACACACTGCCTTCTTCAAAAAGGCGCCCGGTTGGTCTATGCTATAGATGTGGGGTATGGACAACTTGACTGGTCCCTTAGAAACAGGGACGATGTGATAAATCTTGAAAAGACCAATATCCGTCATGTCACTAGGGACATGTTTCAGCCGCCTCCAGAAATAGCCACGGTAGATGTCTCGTTTATTTCCTTGAAAAAGGTGATTCCGGCCATCATGCCGGTAATGACCCCAGACGGATATCAGATAATAGCTCTTATCAAACCACAATTCGAGGCAGGGCCTTCCAAGGTGGGAAAGGGAGGCATAGTTAGAAGTGACGAGGTTAGGAAAGAGGTTATTGAAGATTTGAAGGAATTTTTTGCCTCTTTAGGATTGGATATTCATGGAGTCATTCCTTCACCCATAACAGGGGCAAAGGGCAACAAGGAATATCTGATTCATCTGAGTAGTAAAGGAGTAACAGGTTAGTCATGTCGGACACGGGCTTTGAGGTAAAGAAGAAGGAAAAAGTCCAGGTCAAGGAGCCACCCAAGTTCAGGGTGCTCCTACACAATGACGACTACACCACGATGGATTTCGTGGTGAAGATTTTGGAAGAAGTATTTCATAAATCCCCTGCCGAGGCCACTGCCATCATGTTGCATGTTCATCACAAGGGAGTTGGGGAGTGTGGCGTCTACCCAGCAGAAATTGCTGAGACCAAGGTTGACACGGTTCATGCAAAGGCCAGGGCGGCGGGTTTTCCACTTTTGGCAACCATGGAGGAAATTTGACTTTGTTATGACACTGACGTTATTTTTTAATTAACTTAAGAGGTTACCATGATTAGCAAAGACGTTGAACTTATGTTGGGGGCTGCAGCAAGGGAAGCCCATTTGAGAAATCATGAATATTTGTCCCTTGAGCATCTCCTTTTTGCCATAATACACCACGAAAAAGGCGAAGAGTTGATTACAGCCTGTGGTGGTGATCTAAAAAGGCTCAAGATGCGTATTGAGAACTTTTTTAATACTCATCTGGAGCAGCTATCAAGCGGAAAGAATGAAACGCCACAGCCAACCACCTCCTTGCAGAGGGTGCTTCAGAAAACCATCATGCACGTCCAGTCTGCAGGCAAGGAGGAAGCGGATATCGGAGATTTGTTAAGCGCCCTCATGACAGAAGAAAATTCCTATGCTGTCTACTTCCTCAAACAAGAGGGAATCAGCAGGCTCGACATACTCAACTACATTTCCCACGGCATCGCCAAGGTAGACAACTCTTCCTTCCAGTCGAAGACTGCCAAGGAAGAGGAACACCAGGAACAAAACGTCTCTGTGGCCCAGCCCACCAGAACAGACTCGAGCCTGGAGCGGTTTACTGTAAATCTTGTAAAAAAGGCGGCACTAGGTCGCATAGACCCCCTTATTGGCAGGGAACAGGAACTTGAACGCACCATGCAGATCCTTTGCAGGCGCAGAAAGAACAATCCCATCTTTGTAGGCGACCCGGGGGTTGGCAAGACAGCCCTTGCCGAAGGGCTAGCCTGGAAGGTGTGGAGAGAAGAGGTTCCCCCTGCCCTCAAGGGTGTTGAAATATATTCCCTTGACCTTGGGGCACTCCTTGCAGGAACAAAATATAGGGGTGAGTTCGAGCAGAGGCTCAAGGACGTCATCCAGGAGCTTTCCTCGATTGACAATGCCATTCTCTTCATAGACGAGATTCATACAATAGTTGGGGCAGGTGCCACGAGCGGTGGCTCCCTCGATGCCTCAAATATACTGAAGCCTGTTCTTGCAAGCGGAGATATCAGGTGTATCGGTTCCACCACCTATGAAGAGTTCAGGAACTTTTTTGAAAAGGACAGGGCACTGTCCAGGAGATTTCAGAAGATAGATGTAAAGGAGCCCTCTGTAGAGGAGACCATCAAGATACTCCACGGCCTTAAAAGGCATTATCAGGAACATCACAACGTCAAGTACACAAAAAGTGCTATCAAGACCGCTGCCGAGCTTTCTGCCCGTTACATCGGAGACAGGCACCTTCCAGACAAGGCCATTGACATAATCGATGAGGCAGCGGCCCTTGTAAGGCTCAACAGACCTGTCAATGAAGGGCCTGCTACCATCACGGTGCGCCATGTGGAGAATGTGATTGCCAAGATGGCGAACATTCCTGCAAAGAATCTTACCAAGTCAGATCTTGCGAGGCTGGAGGAGCTCGAGCCTTCCTTGAGAGATGTAGTATTTGGTCAAGATGAGGCCATCACAACGGTGGTCAAGGCGATCAAGAGGTCTCGCGCAGGTCTCACCCACCCAGACAAGCCCATTGGCTCCTTTCTGTTCACAGGGCCTACGGGCGTTGGCAAGACCGAGCTCGCCAGACAGACCGCAAAGGTCTTGGGTGTGCACTTCCAACGCTTTGACATGAGCGAATATATGGAAAAGCACGCTGTTGCACGCCTCATAGGTGCGCCTCCTGGCTACGTTGGCTTTGATCAAGGGGGTCTTCTGACTGAAGCCATTAGGAAACATCCCTTTTGCGTATTGCTTCTCGATGAGATAGAAAAGGCTCATCCGGACATCTTCAACATATTGCTCCAGGTAATGGATTATGCCAAACTGACCGATAACACGGGTAGGAGCGCCGATTTCAAGCACGTCATCCTGATCATGACCTCGAATATCGGGGCCAGAGAAATGGAGGCCAGGGCCATTGGCTTTGCAGCCTCAAACAAGGATGACAAGAAACACAAGGGTGCTCAGGCCGTAAAGAAGCTCTTTAGTCCAGAGTTCAGAAACCGATTGGATGCTGTGGTTCAGTTTAGCAACCTTACCCCGCAGGTCATGGAGCGAGTGGTTGACAAGCTCATGGATGAGGTGAGAAGCCAGGTGGCAGAAAAGAAGATTGCCATAGAGCTTACTCCGGAGGCACGGAAATGGCTGGCCACCCAAGGGTTTGATCCAGAACATGGGGCACGGCCACTGGGTAGGCTCATCCAGGAAAAGATCAAGGACCCAATCGCAGATGCCTTGCTGTTTTCGGGTCTGAAGCCTGGCATGAAGGTAACTGTTACGGCCGACAAAGCCAAAGGCATAAATATTGTCTTTTAGCCTGGCCAATCTAGCGGACAGATGCTAACATCCTAGGCCATTTGACTGGAGAAGCCTTGCCATGCCCATAATACGAACTATTACAATCAGTCCCAATCTGCCTGAAAACCTGAAACCACTCATTCGCCTGGCCAAAAACCTGTGGTGGACATGGACCCCAGAAGCCATATTCCTCTTCAAGGATATGGATGCGGATCTATGGGAAGCCACAGGTCACAACCCCATAGCCATGCTGGGTGCCATCGAGCAGCCTCGCCTCGAGGAGTTAGAACGGGATGAGGTTTTCCTTGCAAGGATGGAATCAGTCCTAGAGGAACTAGACAGATATCTGAACTCCCAGACCTGGTTCAACAAGGTTGCATCTGAAGACAACAAGGGATTCATCGCATATTTCTCAGCCGAATTTGGTCTACATGAATGTCTTCCCCTTTACTCCGGGGGCCTTGGAATCCTGGCGGGCGACCACATGAAGTCTGCCAGTGACTTGGGCCTTCCCATGCGAGGGATCGGGCTGCTATACAAGCATGGCTATTTCCAACAGTATCTGAACCCTGACGGTTGGCAGCTCGAGACCTACCCCACCAATGACTTCCACAACATGCCCCTTACACCCGTAACAGACAAGGATGGAAACCCTGTCATGATACAGGTGGACATGGATGGCAGAAGTGTCTACTGCAAGGCATGGGAAATCGTTGTGGGGCGTGTAAAGATTTATATGCTGGATACCGATGTGCCCCTTAATGCCAAGGGGGACAGGCAGATTACCTCCCACCTCTATGGAGGAAGCATTGAAACCAGGCTCCAGCAGGAGATTGTATTGGGCAGAGGCGGCATAAGACTTCTTCGTGCCCTGGGCGAGGTGCCGTCTGTCTGCCACATGAATGAGGGCCACTCGGCATTCATGGCCATTGAAAGGCTGCTTCAGCTTATAAAGAATGAAAATTTGAGTTTTGACGAGGCCCTGGAGGCAGTTCGTGCAACAAGTGTCTTCACCACCCACACCCCTGTTCCTGCAGGAATCGACCGCTTCCCCGTGGATCTCATCAAGAGATATTTTTCAAGGGTGGCCGACGAACTTGGTATTGGAATAAACGGCTTTCTCGATCTCGGCCGGGTAACACCTGGCAATCATGCTGAAGATTTTTGTATGGCCGTCCTGGCCATAAAGATGGCCTCCCAAACAAATGGAGTCAGCAAGCTTCACGGTGAGGTCTCGAGGAACATGTGGGCCAAGATTTGGCCCCAGATCCCAAAACACGAGGTTCCCATCACCCATGTGACAAATGGTGTCCACACCCTTGGCTGGCTTTCAAGGGAGATGTCGCGTCTTTATGAGAGATATCTCGGCTCCCGCTGGATCGATGAGCCAACCAATCACAACATCTGGAAGCGGGTCGAGCACATAGCGGACTTTGAGCTGTGGAGAAGCCGGGAACGTCTGAGAGACAGGCTCATATCCTTTGCAAGGAGGAGGCTCAAGAAACAGCTTGAGTCAAAGGGTGCGCCCAAATATCAGCTAAAGGTGGCTGATGAGGTCCTCGACCCAGAGGCACTTACCATTGGCTTTGCCAGAAGGTTTGCCACCTACAAGAGGGCGACACTTCTTTTCAAGGATGAAAAGAGGCTCACCCAGATACTCACCAACCCGGCAAGGCCTGTTCAGATTATCTTCAGTGGAAAGGCTCATCCCAAGGATAAGGAGGGCAAGGAGCTCATTCACACTGTGATTCAGATGGCCAACAAGCCTGAGCTCAGAAACCATATAGTCTTTATTGAAAACTACGATATAGAGGTGGCAAGGTACCTGGTGCAGGGGGTTGATGTCTGGCTAAACACCCCAAGGCGGCCAATGGAGGCAAGTGGCACCAGCGGCATGAAGGTGACTGCCAATGGGGGAATCAACTTGAGCATCCTGGATGGCTGGTGGGTCGAGGCATACAATGGCAAAAACGGCTGGGCCATTGGTGCCGGAGAGGAATATACCGATTACCGCTACCAGGATGAGGTGGAAAGCAGGCTCCTTTACGACCTGCTTGAAAATACGGTGGTGCCACTTTTCTACAATAGATCCGCTCATGGAATCCCTACGGGCTGGGTGGAGATGATGAAGAACTCCATACAAACCATCTGCCCCTATTTCAACACTAACAGGATGGTGGAGGAGTACAGCACCAAGTTCTATCTGCCAAATGCTGCACGCTGGAACACATTTCTTGCCACCCAGTGGAAGGAAGCCAAGGAGCTGTCCCATTGGAAGAAGCGTATCTATTCCCTCTGGCACAATGTGAAGATCGTTGACGTAAATCTGCCTGCCAGCAATTCACCAAAGGTTGGCGACAGGATACCCATAACCGCTGTCATTTACCTTGGGGAACTTAGCCCAGAGGAAGTAAGGGTTGATGCATACATAGGCCACCTTGATGAAAAGGGAGAGCTTGCAGATGGCCATCCCCTGCCCCTTCTATTCACCGGTGAAAAAAATGATCAGGGCTATGTTTTCAGGGGCAACTTGCTATGTCTGTCCAGTGGTCAGATTGGATTTACTGTGAGATGTTACCCATATCGAAAGGAACTTGCCCACCCCTTCGAACTCGGGCTTCTTACATGGTGGGACAGCCAATAGAATATCGAGGCTTAATATTTGACAGGTAAGCGTGAATGAAACTTGAAGGGCGGGCCAAATCGACCCGCCCTTTTTCTTTCGATAAAGATTTAAAATGTTGGAACTTAGCCGCCCAGGGCCTGGAAGATCCTGTCTCTGATCTCGTCAACAGTACCAACACCATCGATACGAACGTATTTTGGTGCATTAGGATCGCCAGACTCTTCCCACTTCTTGTAGAAGTCAACGAGAGGCTCTGTCTGGGCATGATAAATTTCTAGACGCTTCCTGACGGTCTCTTCCTTGTCGTCTTCCCTCTGAACCAGTGGTTCACCAGTGACATCGTCCTTACCCTCTTCCTTGGGTGGATTGAAGATGACGTGGTAAGTACGACCAGATGGCAGGTGAACACGCCTACCGCTCATCCTCTTGATGATTTCCTCATCAGGAACGGCGATCTCAACCACGTAATCAATCTGTACGCCGGCATCCTTCATGGCCTCTGCCTGGGGAATGGTGCGTGGAAAGCCGTCGAAGAGAAAACCCTTCTGGCAATCTGGCTGCTGAATCCTCTCCTTGACAAGACCGATGATTACATCATCAGGAACGAGTTCCCCTGCATCCATGTACTTCTTGGCCTCTAGACCAAGCTGGGTTCCTTCCTTTACTGCCTGCCTAAGCATATCACCAGTGGAAATCTGTGGTATGCCATACTTCTCTGTGATGAATTTTGCCTGGGTGCCTTTACCAGCACCTGGACCGCCAAGTAGAATCAAACGCATTTTGAATTCCTCCCTTCACTCTATTTTCAAGGAAATATATATGCCAATATTTTAAAAAAGCAAATATTTATTTTACTTCGGTGTTGGTTTAATTTAGTCTTCCATGACGTCAACAAAATCTTGTCCGAGACTATTCAAGCTAATCATTCACCACATCGATGCCCTAAATGAACGCGTGGGCAAGGCGGTTTCGTGGCTGACCCTTCTCCTCGTACTCCTGGTAACCCTCGATGTAATCCTTCGATACGGATTCAACATCAGCTTTGTTGCCTTTGAGGAGATGGAATGGCACCTCTACGCCCTCATATTCCTTCTGGGTGCCGGATACACCCTAAGGCACAATGGCCATGTGCGGGTGGATGTCATTTATCAGCGGCTTCCAAAGAGGATTCGGGCCCTGATTAACGTAATAGGCGTGCTGCTGTTCCTGTTTCCCGGCTGCTATCTTGTCATCAAGACATCCATCCCCTTTGTCCTGTCCTCCTGGGCAGTGCACGAAGGCTCTGCCGACCCGGGTGGCCTTCCTGCAAGATATATCCTGAAGGCGGCGATTCCCCTGGCATTTTGCCTTTTGGCCATTCAGGGGCTTTCAATGTTTCTCAAGAACCTGTGCATACTTATGGGCCGTAGAATCGAAAGTGAGGGGAGGCATTAGACAATATGGACTATCTAGCTGCCTGGATGTTTTTGACCCTTACCATCTTGCTCCTCGCCGGTTTTCCCGTGGCCTTTACCCTCCTGGGCACTGCCCTGTTTTATGGTCTCATTGGATTTGGATGGGACTTTTTCAACCTGCTTCCAATGAGGATATGGGGTGTCATCACCAACTTCACCCTTGTGGCAGTACCCCTTTTCATATTCATGGGCGTTATGCTGGAGCGTTCGGGCATAGCCTCGGACCTTTTGAAATCGATGGGCATGGCCTTTGGAAGGCTAAGGGGGGGCCTGGCTGTATCCGTAGTGGTCGTGGGGGCACTCCTTGGCGCATCCACCGGTATCGTGGGGGCAACAGTTGTCACCATGGGCCTTCTGGCACTGCCTACCATGATGGAATATGGCTATCGAAATGAACTTTCAACAGGGACCATTGCTTCTTCCGGGACACTTGGGCAAATCATCCCTCCAAGCATTGTCCTCGTTCTCCTAGGGGACATCATAGGCGTCTCTGTCGGAGACCTCTTCATAGGGGCGGTGATTCCTGGTCTCATTCTAGTCGTTCTCTACATTGTTTATATCCTCGCTGTTTCTTTCATCCACCCCGAGTGGGCACCCCCAGTTACCGACGACAGGTTCTCCAAGGAGGGAAAGAATTTTTGGCTTTACCTCATAAAATCACTCTTGCCCCCGCTCTTTTTGATGATAGCAGTTCTCGGCTCCATTTTTGCCGGTATAGCCACACCAACAGAGGCTGCAGGTGTGGGTGCAACAGGAGCCACTCTTCTGTGCATCATAAATAGAAGGTTCAATCTCGAAGTGCTTAGGACCGTCATGGAGACGACTGTCCAGCTTACGAGCATGGTATTCATCATACTTGTGGGTGCTGCTGCCTTTGGTCTCGTTTTCAGGGGGCTTGGCGGCGACATTGTCCTGAGGCAGTTCGTCTCTCATCTGCCCTTTGGGAAATGGGGGGTGCTCCTCATTGTAATGGGCGTTGTGTTCATTGCCGGTTTCTTTTTGGATTTCATCGAGATAACATTCATACACATTCCGGTTCTTGCGCCAATTATGAAGGCTGCAGGCTTTGACCCCGTCTGGTTCGCCATCCTTTTTGCAATGAACCTCCAGACATCATTTCTCACACCGCCCTTTGGCTTCTCCCTCTTTTACTTGAAGGGAGTCGCCCCTCCGGAGATTTCCACCGTTGAGATATATCGTGGGATAATTCCCTTTGTTTTGATACAGTTATTGGCCCTTGCAATAGTGATATGTTTTCCACAGACAGCCACGTGGCTGCCACATCTGTTTAACTCCATGAGATAGGCCAAAAAAAAGGGGGCCATCGAAGCCCCCATTTTTCTCACCCCTGGGCCTACTTGAGCCTAGAGCATGAAATCGTAGTAGGCCTTTTCTGTAAGCCTGTTCCAGGGGGCTAGCATCTTTTTGAATTTCTGAAAATCGTCATTGACCTTCTTGGACATTGGGTCCTTGGCTGCGATTTCTTTGATAGTCTCCTCAGACAGCTTTCTAAGGCCCTCTAGAACATTGTCTGGAAACCTCAGAATCTGGACCCTCTTGTCCTTTTTTAGCTCTTGTAGGGCCATTGCATTCTTTGCCTCGAACTCAGACAACATCTTCACATTCAGTTCAGCTGCTGCGGTATCGAGGGCAGCCTTGAGCTCTGGCGGCAGCTCATCGTAAGCCTTCTTGTTCATGATGAGTTCGAGGGTGCTGCCTGGTTCGTGCCACCCTGGCCCGTAGTAGTACTTTGCCACCTTGTAAAAGCCCATGCGCATATCGTGGAATGGGCCTATCCATTCAGTTGCATCGATCACTCCGCGTTCCAAAGAGGTATAAATCTCGCCGGCAGGAAGCAGGGTTACGGCTCCGCCTGCCTTGGCGATGACCTTGCCTCCAATGCCTGGAATCCTCATCTTGAGGCCCTTGAAGTCAGACATCTTCTCTATCTTCTTGTTGAACCATCCGCCCATCTGGACGCCTGTATTGCCTGCTGGCCTTGGAACGAGATTAAACTTAGAATAGACCTCCTCCCACAGCTTGAGACCATTTCCATCATAAAACCAGGCATTCATCCCCTGGGCATCAAGACCAAAGGGAATGGACGTGAACCACTGGGCTGCGTTACATTTTCCTGCCCAGTAGTAGGCAGCAGAGTGTCCACACTGAACAGAGCCGGAAGAAACCGCATCAAAGACCCCAAGGGGAGGAACCAGCTCCCCTCCGGCATATACCTGAATGGTGAGACGCCCCTGGGTAAGCTCCCCTACCCTCTTGGCAAACTCTTCCACTCCTGTCTGGAGAATTGGAAATGCCGGTGGCCATGAGGTCACCATACGCCATCTGAACCTCTTTTCCGAAGCGTGAACCAGGGATACCTTTGTTGCAGAATTGGCAGCCACCAGTGCACCGGCAGCAACGGCACCCTTTTTGATAAGACTTCTGCGATCCATCTGAACCTCCTTTTTTATTGAATCTCCCAAGACTTTATATGTCCAAATATTTTTTTAGGCAATAGAACAATCATTCATTTCAGCTGTTTGAGAAAAGTTTAAGTTGCGCGACAAGGCTATTTACCTTAGATTTTCAAAAAAAATTCTCGGGGAGTTGTTAGGGAATGGGCGGAAAAAACATTGTATTGAATGTGGTAGTGACTATTTTCTTTATCATATGCAACCTGTTGATTATTGGTGAGGTCAATGCCTCTACATATTATGTAGCCCCGTCAAGTGAGGTACCACTTAGAACAGGAACAAATACATCCAAAAAGATAGTTGCAGTACTCAAAGATGGCACAAGGGTGGATTTGCTCAAGGAGGAAGGGCCCTGGGCCTACGTCAGGACAGCAGGTGGCAGAGAGGGATGGATTCTCAAGAGATATCTGACCCAGGCTCCTCCCCCAAAGATGATGGTGGAAAAACTTCGTCAGCGTAATGAGAAACTTGTCGAGGAGTGTAAGAAACTGAAGGATCAGCTTCGTGAACTATCCACCACAGGCTCGAAATGCAGCCAAAAACTGGCAGCATGCCTGGCAAATAGTCAAAAGCTGGCAAGTGACTTCGAGGCACTGAAAAGGGATGCCTCAAATGTAATTCAGACAAAAAAGCTACTTGCTGAAACCCAGAAGAAGTTACAACTTCTGAATACAGAGCGCTTGAAGCTCAAGCAGAGACTGAATTCCCTCGAGGCCAACACCAACATCAAGTGGTTCCTCGCAGGCGGCGGAGTACTGCTTATAGGTTGGATACTTGGAATATTTACAACCAAGAGGAAAAAGAGACGTCCAAGTCTTTTATAATTTGAGATGAGTAAGTCAGATAAAGAGTCAAAAATTGTGAGACCATGCCCAAGATGCGGCCTCGATGTTGATTTTTCACAAAACAAGTACAGGCCCTTTTGTAGCAAACGATGCAAGATGGCCGATCTTGGTTCGTGGTTGAAGGAAGAATATTATATCTCCTCTTCCTTGCTGGATTTGGAGATGGACACTGAATTTAAGCAGCGGTGACATCATGAAGACAGAATATGACATTATCATTCTAGGATGTGGTCCGGCCGGTCTCCAGGCGGCCATTCATTCTGTAAGAAAAAGGTGCAGCGTGCTTGTTCTTGGAAAGCCAGAGGCAAGCAATCTGTACAAGGCACATATTGAGAACTACTGCTGCGTCGAAGGGGTCAAGACTGGAAAGGAGCTCCTTGAAGCAGGCATCAAGCAGGCCAAGGGCTTTGGTGTGGACTTCCTCACGGAAGATGCTGTGAAAACCGAATTTGGTCAGTCTGGAGGCTTCAAGGTCGAAACTGAATCCCACTCCCTGTCCTGCCTGGCACTCATTATTGCCACTGGAGTGAGCCGTAAGGGCCTTGGACTCAAGGGAGAAAAGGATCTCGTTGGCAAGGGAGTGAGCTACTGCGTCGATTGCGATGCCAACTTTTATAGGGATGCAAAGGTGGCAGTCTTTGGAAACGGCAGTGCAGCGGTTCACGGGGCCCTGACCCTCAAGGACATTGCTTCAAAGGTGCATCTGATTACCACTGGCCTCGATATAAGCCCGACCCTCAAAGAGACCCTGGATGCAAGCAAGGTCGAGGTATATTCCCCAAGGAAGATAAAGGAATTGGAGGCGGATGACTCCTTGAAGGCGGTCATCCTCGATGATGGAACACGGTTGGATGTCGATGGGCTTTTCATTGAACTAGGTGCCAAGGGTGCCATGGAACTTGCGGCCTTTCTCGGGGTGCAGCTTGACCCTGAAAAGTTCACCCACATCGTTACAGATGAAAATCAGGCCACCAATGTCCCGGGAATCTTTGCAGCCGGGGATATATGTGGTCTGCCATATCAAATGGCCAAGGCAGTTGGAGAGGGCTGCGTAGCCGGGTTGTCCGCAGGCAGTTATTGCCAGAAACTCAAACGGGAGGCGTCTAAAAATGATACTTAGGGAGTTTACCGTAGGGCCCCTGCAGGTGCGGGCCTATATTATGGGCTGCAAGGATACATCCAAGGCCATCATAGTGGACCCAGCTGGCAGCGAGGAATATCTTGCAAAGGCCATCGAAGACCTTGGTCTCGAGCTCATGGCCATAGTGAACACCCACGGGCATCCAGACCATACGTGCGGAAACGAAAGGATGAAGCAGCTGACAGGGGCTCCGGTACTGATGCACAAGGCCGATGATGAGCTTTTTCGCGAGCCCTCGGTAGTAGCCATGTTCAGGGCGTGGGGCTTTGAGCCAGCACCCCCGGCAGACGGCTACCTCGAAGATGGCCAAAGCCTGCAAGTGGGTAACCTCTCCTTTGAAATCATCCATACCCCTGGCCACTCTCCAGGGTCCGTATGTCTATATGGTCACGGTGTCGTAGTCACAGGAGACACCCTCTTCATTGATGCAATCGGCAGGACAGATCTTCCAGGTGGGGATTATGACGTGCTCATGAATTCCCTCAAGACCAGGATCATTCCCCTTCCAGACGACACCCTAGTGCTTCCAGGCCATGATTATGGTCCAAAACCCACAGACACATTGGGAGGCCAGAAGAGAACCAACCCATATCTCAGCCAGCTACTCTGATTTGACTCAAGGCATTAGATGTAACAGTGGTCTGCCAATTTGCTCCCTGTGGGGGGAGCTGGTAGAGGCCGTAAGGAACAACCCCCTTATCCTCGTCACAGGAGAGACGGGTTCAGGAAAGACGACCCAACTGCCAAAGATCTGTCTTGCTGCCGGGCGGGGAAGCAAGGGAATCATAGGCTGCTGCCAGCCAAGGCGCATAGCTGCCATAAGTGTTGCCCAAAGGGTGAGCGAGGAACTTGGGCCGGCTGGAAAGGAGCTCGTTGGCTATCAGGTTCGCTTCTCCCACAAGGTAAGCCCAAAAACCAGAATAAAATTCATGACAGACGGGATCCTCCTTGCCGAGGCCCAGAGGGACAGGCTCCTAAGATCATACGACACCATCATTCTTGATGAAGCCCATGAACGAAGCTTGAACATCGATCTCATTGCAGGGATACTGAAGAGGCTCATAAGGGCCCGCCGTGATCTTCGGGTCATTGTCACCTCTGCAACCATGGAGGTTGAAAAGTTTAAGAAGTTCTTTGGCAACCCTCCCCTGTTCGAGATACCTGGCAGGAGCTACCCAGTTGAAATAATGTATGAGAGGGAGTCGTGGTACAAGGACCCAAAAAATACGGATCTGGCAGAAAAGGTTGCAACGGCATGCCAGATGATTCGAAGCAACGACCCCTTTGGTGACATCCTCGTCTTTCTTCCGACCGAAGGGCACATATTCGAGGCATCGAGGCTCTTGAAATCAAGGCTCAATGAGGGGTGCCACATCCTTCCCCTGTTTGGAAGACTCGCTCCCCACAAGCAGGCCCTCATTTTCAAGCCGACAAGGGGCCAAAAGATTATTTTGGCAACCAATATAGCTGAAACATCCATAACTGTGCCTGGCATTCGCTACGTGGTGGATTCGGGTCTGGCAAGGCTCAGTGTCTATAACGTGAATACCCACACACGGGGTCTTCCTGTCGTAAAGATTGCCAAGGCAAATGCCATGCAAAGGGCTGGTCGTGCTGGCCGTGTGCAAAAGGGCCTTTGCATTCGCCTCTACAGCCAGGAGGATTTTCTTTCAAGGGATGAGTTCACCCCACCAGAAATCTACAGGTGCAATCTTGCAGAGGTTATCCTGAGGATCCTTCACATGGGCCTTGGCCCAGTTGAAAGGTTCCCTTTCATCGATGCGCCCAAAAACGCTGCCTTAAAAGAGGGCTTTCACACACTTGTCGAGCTTGGTGCCATAGATTCAAAGGGCAAGCTTACCAAAATGGGTAAAAAGATGGCACGGATGCCCCTAGACCCTCGACTTGCCAGGATAATCTTTCAGGCCCAGAGGGAGGGGTGTCTTCAGGAGATACTCGTCATAGTCTCTGCCCTTTCGGTTCAGGACATCTGGAGCAGCCACGTGGATGCAGACCCAGAGGCTGTGTCCAGGGGAAAATCCCTCACCCATCATGCCTCCGATTTTTTCTCATTCCTTAAGATCTGGACGAAGATTCATCTTCTAAAAAAACAGGGGGCCACAAAGAGACAGATTCGCAAATTTTGTGCAGACCATCTCCTTTCCCACCAGAAGATACTTGAATGGCAGGATGTGTTTAACCAGATTCGCGACATGTGCCGGCAAATGGGCATCCTAAAGGCAAAGACCAGTGGCGGGCAAGTCCCCATGTGGCAGGATGAAGAAGGCCTCGATGCCCTAATGGAGCCCGTTCACAGGAGCATCCTCTCTGGCTTCTTGGGCCATGCAGCCTGCAAAAAGGTGGAAGGCGCCGGCTACTTGGGGGCAAAGGGCAAGGAGCTGTTCATATTTCCAGGTTCGTGCCTTTTCAAAAAGGGGCCCCAGTGGATCGTTTCCGCAGAACAGGTCAGGACGTCCAGACTCTTTGCCCGCACGGTGGCCCCCATAGAGCCGTCATGGATAGAGGAGCTTGCTCCTCACCTGTGCAAGTACAGCTACTTTGAGCCAAAATGGGATGCAAATCGCGGAGAGGCAGTCATAAAGGAGCGGGTAACCTTTTATGGCATGACCATAGTGGTTTCAAGGAACAAGTCTCTAAAGTCCGTTGACAAGGAGCTAGCAAGAAAGATTTTCATCGAAGAGGGTTTGGCATCTGGCAGGCTCAAGTTCCAATATGAATTTAATGAACACAACAAAGGCCTGCTTGAAGAGATTGAGGAGACCCAGAAAAAGAGGCGTCTTTCAAGTGATGTGTCAGACCATGAGATACTCATTGAATTTTTTGACAAGGCCCTCGAATCCATAGAGGCAGACACAGGCGAGACCATCTGCGACGAATACACGCTTAGAAAGGTGCTAAGAAGGCGCAGGGGCCTTGAAAAGAGACTCAAGCTCACGAGGAAACTACTTGAAGAACAACTCCTTTCCCACGGAATGGAGCAACTCTACCCAGGAGAGCTCCAGATAGACGGGCAGAGCTTGCCCCTGTTCTACCGTTACAACCCCGGCACCTTTGATGATGGCATCCATGTAAGGGTGCCCCTGGTGCTACTGACCCAGATTGAGGAGCCGCGGTTTCAGTGGCTTGTGCCTGGTTTCCTTCCTGAGAAGATACTCTTTCTTCTAAGGGGCCTGCCAAAGGCCATTAGGAGACAACTCGAGCCCCTTGAGGAGACAGCCTCAAGCCTTGCAAGAAGGATGGATTTTGGAAGGGGGGACCTGCGAAAGGCCATCGTTGAGCAGCTTGCCAGAGACTATGGCCTCGACATCGATGCCTCGGACCTCGTTGGGGAAGACGGGCTCCCTTCGCATCTTGTGATGCATTTCGAGGTGATAGAGCGAAACGGGCACATAGTTTCCAAGGGGCAAGACCTTGAAAGGCTCAAAAAGGAGCTCTCTTCCAAGGCCCAGGAGGCAGCCGCCTCATGGAAAAGGCTACAAGATGCCTGCAAAAGGCACTGTGGGCCCCTTAGCGTGAAGGATCTCGATTCCATCCCGGAGCGCGTGGAGATTGGCCCTTGGGCAGAAGTGGTCATCTACGGCTATGTTGGTATTTGCCCCTGCGAGCAAGGGGTTGAAAGACGCCTTTTTCTCTCTAGGGCACGGGCCCTTAAAGAGTCTGGTGCCGGCCTCTGGGTATTGATGGAATCCCTGCTCAAGAAGGAAGTAAAACATCTCAAAAACTCCATCCACAATCTTCTTACAAAACATTTTGAAGGCCTTAGAAGAGATTTTCCCTTTAGCGCAAAGGCAATAGACCAGGAAACAAAGACCCTAAAGGAAAAAATATACAGGGCCGCACTTGCCCAGCAGTTTCCCAAATGGGCCCACATTCCAAGGGCGCAGGAGATAGAGCAGGAAGCCCGCAGGTTGAGGCAAGGCTGGTATCTCTTCTGCTCCAAATGGCTTGAATCCATAGGCCAGTGCGTGAAGGCATATGTGGCAGTAAGAAGTATTGAGGAACGCATTAGACAAAGGCACAAGGGCCTTAAACTTCTTCAGAAGATTGTCGAATCAGTGGCCACCTGGAAAGAGGCAATAATGGATGCCTGTCTTATGGAGGGGCAATCCCAGGAATTTCTAAAACAGGCGCCACGGTATTTCAGGGCCCTTGAAATCCGCCTTGAGCGCGCAATTCATCAGGCCAACAAGGATATAGCCAAGGAAGAACGCATACTGCCTGCATTTCGTCTTTACAAGAGGCTTGTCTCGATGCCTGGCCACCAGGGCCTAAAGCCCCAATCTGAAACCTTTTTTGAATTCCAGATACAGCTTTTTGAATTCATGGTGTCGGTATTTGCCCCGGAATTGGCTCTAAGGGGCAGATCATCTCAAAAGAGGCTCCAGGAGTTAGTGTCATATTTTGAGAAAGGATTTTAAAAAATTTCCAATAATTCCGATTAAGAAAGGGAAGAATATTGGGAATAGGAAACAACCTTTTTGGACACTACTAAGGAGCAGCTCAAATCATGGATTTAGGGACTGTTGTTGGCCTAGTACTAGGCATAATCTTGATTCTTACAGCCATCTTTCTAGGTGGCAGCATAACTGCATTCATCGATGTCCCTTCTATCTTGATCGTTGTTGGCGGTGCCATAGCTGCAACATTCATACGCTTTACCCTGGCAGACGTGCTTGGAAGCATGAGCGTTGCCATGAACGCTTTTTTTGCCAAGACCAAGCCCCCTGAGGAAATAATCAAGGAACTGGTAAATCTTTCAAACATTGCCAGAAAAGAGGGGCTCTTGAAGCTGGAGAAGCAGCCCATCGACGACCCATTCCTCAAAAAGGCCATCATGTACTGTGTGGATGGCCACGAGGCTGACTTCATCCAGGACGTAATGGAAAAGGAGATAGAGCTTACCCTCGAACGTCACAGCCTTGGGAAGGGTATCTTTGATGCAATTGGTGATGCAGCACCGGCCTTTGGTATGATTGGAACCCTGGTTGGTCTCGTCAACATGCTTGGCAACATGTCTGACCCGTCAAGTATCGGCCCTGCCATGGCTGTCGCACTTCTGACCACCCTCTACGGCGCTATCATGGCAAACCTCATAGCCCTTCCCATAGCGGACAAGCTCAAGCGTAGAAGCCAGGAGGAAGAACTCAACAAGCGCCTTGTACTGGAAGGGGTCCTTGGGCTTCAGAAAGGGCTAAACCCCAGGGTGCTTGAAGAACTCTTAAAGACCTTCCTGCCTCCAAAGGCCAGGGGCTCAAGTAGTGAGGAAGGTGGAGGTGAATAGACATGGGTAAAAAGTGTGAGTGCCCAAAGGGCGCACCCATGTGGATGGTCACCTTTGGTGACCTCATGTCCCTCCTTCTGTGTTTTTTCGTTCTCCTTCTTTCCTTTTCAACCACGGACCCGGCCATGTACAAGGAGGTGGCAGGCTCCCTGGAAAAGGCCTTTGGTGTCCAGAGAGAAGACCTCACCCTTGAGATACCAAAGGGCATTGACATCATCTCCAGGGACTTCAACCCGCCCTTTTCCGTGGATGTGATTCTTGAAAAGATAAAGTCTGCCATAAAACTTGAACTCATAAAGGGTGAAATAGACGTCGAGGCCTTGAACGACAGGGTCGTCCTTCGCCTCAAGGATGAGATAACCTTTCCCCCTGGAAGTGACAAGCTCAGGGAAAAGGCCATGATAATCCTGGACAAGATAAGATCAATCATCGAGACTGTGCCAGGGAATGTCTCTGTTGAGGGCCACACGGACAACACACCAGTCAGGGGGCCCTTCGAGTCCAACTGGCACCTTTCTGCAGCCAGGGCTGCAACAGTTGTCACCTATCTCCTGAGGCTCCACACCATCGATCCCCAGAGGATGGCAGCAGTTGGTTTTGGGGACAGCAGACCCCTTGTGGATAACGACACCCCTGAACACCGGGCAAGGAATCGCCGGGTGGAGATAGTATTCCTTCAGCCAAAGAATCCCGACGACTTTGAGGTCAAACCCCTTGACCAAAAAGGCGTTTTGATACAAGAACCGCTTCCACTGGACTAATGATATGAGTGAAGAAAAGAGAAAATCCATACGAATAAAGGACAAGATATTACTTTCGTTCCACCCTGTATCTGAAGAGGAATACCAGACCAGGGTGAAGGACTATGTCGAGGGCGTGGATGATCCGTGGGTAGGCTCCTGCCATCCCCTCTTCAATAAGGACATTAAGGCGCATCTGAAAAACATTCGGGACAAGGACAAGGACCTTGCGGCAGTTCTCGAGGTGCTCGATCAAAAGCTCAATCTTATCCTTGGGCTGGTTGGCACCGAAGAGGCATGTGGCAAGGCAAATCTGCCCAAAAAGCTCTACAAGGTGGATTTGAGCGCCAGGGGAATTGGTTTTCGCACCGACAAAGAGATACCCAAGGGAACCATCCTTGATCTTGCCATTGGCCTTTTGCCTGAACACTACTTTTTCAACTGCTTTGGCAAGGTCGTCCGGACGGAAAAGCGCCCGGATGGCTATTTCCTTGGGGTAAAGTTTTTGTGGATCACTGAAGACGACAAAGAAAAGCTCATCGAACACATCTTTAGCCGCCAGGTGATATATCTGCGAATGAGGCGCCTTCAGCGGGAAAGAAAGGACTGCGAGTGATTAAGGGGCCTCATTTTCAAACAGGCAGTTGGTATAAGGGCAATGTCTGAATAAGAGTTGTCACCCCTGCCCGCTATTACTTTTGCCCCTTTGGGCAAGGGATCTATAGATTTCTATGAGCCTTGCCGCACTCTTTTCCCATGTAAACTCCTCGAGGCGCCTTCTGCCACGCTCAACTAGTTCCTGACGTTTTTGGGTGGAATTGCACAGGGTTTCCATGGCAGTGGCTATCTCCCGGGCGTTATAAGGGTCCACCAAAAGGGCAGCGTCACCTGCCACCTCTGGCATGGAGGAGCAGTTTGAGGTTATAACAGGGGTGGATGCCTGAAATGCCTCAAGTATTGGAAGACCAAAGCCTTCATAAAGGCTTGCGAACACGAGCCCCCAGCTTTGTGACAGCCACGGGTATATATTCTCGACAGTGCCCGCAAAGTAGACGCCCCTTACCCTTTGGGCCTCTTGCCTTTCATCTGAAGGAATCTGCCCTATGACCACCAGGGCAGTAGGCTCCTTTATGTTTTTACGTGCTATTTCAAAGGCCTCACAGATCCGCCTGACGTTCTTTCTCTTATCCTTCGATGAAAAGCAGACAAGATACCTGTCTTCTGTGGCACCAATGGATGCCAAGAGTTCTTTCCTCCCTGGCCCCTTTAGCTTTCCGGGCTCGACCTGCTTGCAGCCAAGATGCACCACCCCTACCCTTTCTTCAGGTATGTTGAAGATGGAACACAGATCGCCCTTTGTGGCCTCGGATATGCACAAGAAGTGGTCAGCCCTTTTAACAGCGAGCTCAAAGGGCCTTAGGTTGGATTTTCGGTAGAGATGAGGCAACCTGTAACGCCTAAGATCATGAATTGTAAGAAGCCTCTGGCCCCTGGAGCTTGGAGGCATGAAGTGGTGAAAACAGTGATAGATGGCATGGGGGCCACCTATGAGCTCGAGGCTAGGAATGTTCACATATTGCCAGAGCTTTTCAATCCACCTGAATTTAAATAGACACCTTTTGAGCTCGAGGGCCCCTTTGACATCCTGTGGCAGACCTTTCATAAAGGCCTTGGTGGTTTCCTCATAGCGGTTTTGGTAAAGAAGTCTAATGGAGATGGACTGGCCCCTTGCAAGCCCTGCCAGGGCCTCAATGATACCGGTGCCAAAGGTATAGAAGCCTGAGTAGGGATTTCTCACCACGGCGTCCCAGTCGAAGAGTATGTTGATGGGAAGTCTTTGCTCTTTCATTTGCCCCCTTGCAAGAGACGTGAATGGAGTTCCTGAAATCTCTCCCTGTAATCAAGGTGAAGCCTGCAATACTCTTTTAAAAACTCCCTCTGGAGGGTGTGGGATAGCTCGGGCACCAGCCTTCCCAGGGACCTCGCCATGACGAGTACGTCCCTTGATCTGCACCTGTCTGGAAGGGTTTTGTAAAATTTTGTTGCATCGAGATCAAAGGTTGCAAGGCGTGTTGGATCTTCATAGATAACAAAATTTGTCAATTTGCAGTCTCCATGAAATACCCCCTTTTGATGCATGTCCCAGGTGAAAAGGGCCAAGGATTTAATAAAAACGCACCTTGTTTCCCTGTTGGTAAGAAACTGCAGTGCCCGCTCCCTGCTCCTTTGTACGTCCTCATTCCAGGAAAAGGCAACCAGGCCATAGATGGGGGCCCAGGGGTTGCCCCCTTGAAGGGCAAAGATTGGCCTTAAGGTCCTTATTCCAAGGCTGTGAAGGCGCCATGCCCCATACCATGTGCGAATGGCCCTTGGGGTGCGAACAAGATAGGAAAGCCCCTTTAGCGTCCCAGAGCTCCTGTAACCCTTTATGAAGAGCCCTCGATATTCAAAGCAAAGGGTGTGGCGTGAATCCTTGAGCACCTTGCAGCCAGAAACACCCTCTGGGGTCAAGCCATTTTCCCCCATGAGCCTCAAAATGGAATGGGCAAGCTCCTCATGTTCCCTTGACTTCATTATTAGTCTTACAGGGCCTTTTTTTTCGCTTTTGAATCCCTTTGCAACCTTTCTCTTAAACTTTTTCTGATTGTGCCTCCTGATGTCTCTGTAGGCTGTATCCACAATGAAAAATCTGCTCCTTGGGCTTGCGATTTCAGGGAGCCACGATTTTATGAAATGAACGAGGGTAAGGATTTGTCTTGGGGTGAGGTACCTTGAAAAGGGAGGGAAAAGGTATCGAAGCTGTTCACATTGGGCCTTCTCATGGAGCCCTCCAGGGGTTAGCTCTGCCCTTTGAAGATCAATCAGGACGAAGTCGTCTCTGTGGCGGTCGTAGAATATGTTACCAAGGTGAAAATCCCTTTGAAACACCCCTAGTTGGGCAAGATCCCTTAGAAGAAGGGAGAACTTCTCTATCATCTCCTTCTTCTCCCTGGGCAAAAGGGCCTGCCACTCAGTGGACATGAAGGACTCGAGGCTTGGACCATTCACCCTTCTTGCTGCAAAAAGGGCCCAGCTTCCAAAACGCCCATAGGCAATGGGTTCTGCTGCCCTACCCCGGCAAGATAGAAGTCTTGATATCTCAAATTCCTTCTTTGCCGGGTCCCTCTTAAAGAGCAGCTCTATTTTGTTAAGCCTGTAGGCCTTCAAAAAGACGTCCCGAGCCATGTAAACCTTTCTGTGGGGGCGCTCCTTAATGAGTTCCAGACCATCATCGCCAAGGAAACTCGTTGGGTCGAATGACGCATCTTCAATGACCCACCCACTAGTATGGGCAATTTCAAATGGAAGGCCCTTCATCAGATAACCTTTTTAATGAATCAACCACCGCTTCGTACACCTCTTGCGGGCTTATGAGTCCCATGCAGTGTGGATCCTTGCAATATTTTTCAACACAGGGGCTACACGGCTTTGGCTTTACCATCACGGTGTGAAGATGCCTGTCCTGGATGGGGCCTGTTCCCTCCACATTTGTTGAGACGAAAAGGGAAACCGTCCTGGTACCCACTGCTATTGCCACATGAAGCGGGCCTGTATCATTGGTAACGAGAAGGTCGATTGCCTTCATTGCAGCAGGAAGCTCGCCAATGGGAATGGCCCCAGTCAGATCGAGAACCCTGTCCTTGCCCGTTGCCCCTTTAATGGCAGATTCTATCTCCCGAGCCCTGGCCCTGTCCCCCTTGCCCCCTATGAGGACTACAAAGATGCCAGGGTCCCTTTCTATAAGCGCCTTTCCAAGCTCGACAAAGTTGCCCTGGGGCCATTCCTTGTAGAACCCCGAGGCAGAAAACTGAAAGGCAACGAAACGGGGCCTTGCCCCAGGGCCAAGCCCTGCCCTTTCCTCCAAGAGGTTTCGATAGTGGGCTACCAGCTCAGGCGAAACTGGTATGTCCATGCGAAAGTCGTCTTCGTCATTGAGCCTTGTCCCAAATATGCGCCTTAACACCTCGAGACGCTGGTCGATTGCGTGTTTTGAATTGTCATAAGGGACCCTGAAGGTGAGCAGATGGCTGCACTTTTCATCCTTCTGACCTATTCTGAAGATGAAGGGTACACCTGCTGCGTAGGCCGCCTCCACTGGGCAAGGGTCGCTGTCGTGAAATACTATGCACATGTCATAGTTCTTCCT
>JAADCZ010000084.1 GCA_013154175.1 Thermodesulfobacteriota bacterium | reverse complement strand
AGAGTTGCTGGGTGGTCGGGACGAGAGGATTTGAACCTCCGACCCCAGCGTCCCGAACGCTGTGCTCTACCAGACTGAGCCACGTCCCGACGGTTATCCATATAAACATAGTGCTAGGGATTGTCAACTGAGAGGGAAGGAGGGCAAAGGGGGCCCGAAAGCCCCCGTGGTTACCAATTGTTATGCAAATGGATTTTCAAATCGAGATGCCTTTCCAAGCTCTCTTTCAATCTCCATCAAACGGTTATACTTGCAGAGGCGTTCGCTTCTGCAGGCAGAGCCTGTTTTGATTTGGCGGCCATCCATGGCAACCGTAAAGTCTGCTATGAAGTCATCTTCAGTCTCGCCCGAGCGATGGGATACCACATAGGTCCAGCCTGCCTGGCGGCAAAGCCTGATGGCATCCACGGTTTCGCTAACGCTTCCAATCTGGTTGAGCTTTATGAGCACAGAGTTTGAGGCATTCATTTCAATGCCCTTCTTGATGAAGTCCGTGTTGGTGACGTAGATGTCATCCCCCACGATTTGAATCTTGTCTCCAATGCGGCTCGTGAGTTTCTGGAACCCTTCCCAATCTTCTTCAGCAAGGCCGTCTTCAATGGAAACTATGGGATATTTTTTTATCCACTCCTCCAGGATGGCGATTATCTCGTCGGTAGTTTTCTCGCCTGCTCCAGAACGGCTCAACACATACTTGCCGTCCTTGTAGAAGGAGCTTGCAGCTGGATCCAGGGCAATTGCAATATCCTCCCCTGGTTTGTAGCCGGCCTTTTCAATGGCTTCCACGATAAGTTCGCAAGGTTCCTCATTTGATTTCAGGTTGGGCGCAAAACCCCCTTCGTCACCAACTGCCGTGGAGTATCCTTTGTCCTTGAGAATCTTTTTCAGGGTGTGGAATGTCTCAGCTCCGTAACGCAATGCCTCTGCAAAAGTGGGTGCACCTATTGGCATGACCATGAACTCCTGAAAGTCAACACTACTGTCGGCGTGTTGGCCACCATTCAAGATGTTCATCATTGGAACTGGAAGACGATTGGCAATGCAGCCTCCGATGTATTCATAGAGGGGCAGGCCAACGCTTGCAGCAGCGGCCCGACAAACCGCCATGGAGACAGAGAGGATGGCATTGGCACCAAGATTTTCCTTGAAGCGTGTGCCATCTAGTTCAATCATCACCTGGTCTATCTCCTGCTGCTTGGCAGCGTCCATGCCAACGAGTCTTGGAGCAATTACTTCCTTGACGTTGGCAACTGCCTTGAGTACCCCTTTTCCTCCGTATCTGTTGGGATCCCCATCCCTGAGTTCCAAGGCTTCATTTTCTCCAGTTGATGCACCTGAAGGCACAGAGGCAACACCTACGCTCCCGTCCTCCAGGGTTACGAATGTCCTGACTGTGGGATTGCCCCTCGAGTCAAGTATTTCCATAGAATCAATGGACTTTATAGCTCTTGACATGATGAAGCTCCTTTCCTTTTAGAAAAATTGGATTTATGCTGTAACCCGCCCCGTGATTTTATGCTTTGAATATTGTCATTTTAATGCCAGTTATAATTTGAGGAACGATTTAGTCAAGAATTAATACTTTACGGAGCCAAGCCATGTGTCAATCATCGGTTTTCCTTTTGGAAAATGGCGAAGAAAAAGAGATAAAGAGGGATGTCATCTTGGTAGAACCCACTGAGGGGGGTACAAAGATTCAGGGCTTCTTTGAATCACCAGAGATAATTCCTGCTCGCATAAAGACTATTGACCTGCTGAAACACAGGATAATTTTGGAACCAATAGATAGCGCAAAGGATGAGTCATGAGATACATAAGCACCCGAGGCGGTATTTCTCCCATTACATTCAGTGAGGCCGTGATGATGGGGCTTGCCTCAGATGGCGGGTTGTTACTGCCAGAAAAGTTACCCGAGGCAACTCCAGAGCAGTTGCAGAGGTGGCAGGGCCTGGATTATCCATCCCTTGCCCTTGAAATTATGTCTCTTTTTTCAGGCGATGTATCAAGGGAAATTCTCCAGGAGCTCATCGAGACTTCCTACTCCACCTTTGATACCAGGGAGGTGACCCCACTTGTCCAAAGGGGTGATCTCTATATCCTCGAGCTCTTCCATGGCCCGACCCTTGCCTTCAAGGATGTTGCACTCCAGTTCCTTGGAAATCTATTTGCCCATCTTCTAAAGGAACAGAACTCATATATGAACATCCTTGGAGCCACCTCTGGTGACACAGGCAGTGCGGCAATTTACGGCGTAAAAGGAAAGGAAAACATAGATATTTTCATCCTTCACCCCCATGGTCGCGTCAGCAAGATGCAGGCCCTCCAGATGACCACAGTGCCAGATAAAAACTGCTTCAACCTTGCCATAGAGGGCACCTTTGACGATTGCCAGGCCATAGTCAAGTCCATATTCAACGATCTGGACTTTAAGAAGGAGTACAGGCTTGGGGCAATCAATTCCATCAACTGGGCCAGGGTCCTGGCACAGGTCGTCTACTATGTGTATGCCGCATTGAAATTGCTTGGGCAAGGCCATGAAAAGGTTTCCTTTTCAGTGCCTACAGGCAATTTCGGCGACATATTTGCCGGATACGTGGCCAAACGGCTCTTGCCTTCTCAAATAGACAGGCTCATCCTGGCAACGAACGAGAACAACATTCTAACCAGATTCGTTGTGGAGGGGCTTTATGAAAAAGGGCAGGTGGTTCAAACCATAAGCCCTTCCATGGATATCCAGATAGCCAGCAACTTCGAGCGTTATCTTTATTACCTCTTTGGTTGCGATGCCGACAGGGTACGAAGGGCAATGGCCTCCTTTGAACAGGAAGGGGTGATACGCTTTTCTGAAGAAGAGATAAAGAGGGCCCAAGAAGATTTTGCCTCCTATTCCATAGATCAAGACGAAACCGTGGCGACCATAGGGGATTTTTACAGGAACCAAGGATATGTGTGTGACCCTCACACCGCTGTGGGAGTGGCTGCAGCAAGGCGATTCTTAAAGGAGCATCAAGACAATGTGCCCATAGTTTGCCTGGCAACTGCGCATCCATGCAAGTTTCCAGAGGCCGTGGAAAAGGCCACGGGCAAACCGGTAGAGATGCCTGAAAGAATAAAGGGCCTCGAAAAGCTGCCCCAGCGTTATGAAGTGATGCCCCCAGAGGTGGAAAGGGTCAAGTCCTATGTAAGGGAGCACGGCATCAAAAAATAAGAAGGTGTTTACGAATTGAAGACACTGGGCCAACTTCTTTGAAGGCTCGCCTTGGGCAATTCGATTGGTTTTATAAAGTGATAGGGCCTACCAGGAAGGTAGGCCCTTTTTATTTGATTGAGTGATATAATTTGGAATACTAAGATCCAGGAGGTTCTAACTACTACCAAGCCTTTCTGCTTCGTCGACAGCCTTTTTATCCACCTGATAGCCAGATACCAGTTTGTCGAGTTCCTTGGAGGAGTTGACGACTCCCTCGTGTGCCACGATGATTTGCTCAGCTACCTCAGACAGCTTCATGGCCTGTTCATGAAGTTTTCCAGCTGTGGAATTGAGGGTTGCCACCCTGCCGCTTGCAGTTTCCAGATTCTCATTCATCTCGCTTATGGCAAGGTTCTGTTCTTCAGTGGCCGCTGCCGCTGTATTAGACAGCCTCGAGGCCTCGCAGATGACCCCTGTTATGGTGTCGACTGCCTGGACTGATGCCCTTGTATCCTTCTGGATGGCCTGAATCATGCTTGTAATTTCATCCGTGGCCTCGCCGGTCTGTTTGGCCAGCTCCTTGACCTCGTTGGCGACTACGGCAAAGCCCTTTCCGGCCTCTCCGGCCCTTGCAGCCTCGATGGTGGCGTTGAGGGCCAGGAGGTTGGTCTGCTCTGATATGCTCTTGATCACCTCGATTATGTCGCTGATCTTTTCAGAGCTGTTCTCGAGGCTGTGTATTATCTCTGTGGTAGAGTCGGCCTTTTCCTTTGCTTCATTGGCTATTTCTGCAGTCTTTACAACATTTTCACTGATGGTTGCTGCAGAATTTTGAAGGATCTGGGTTGCCTCCTCTATGGCAGACAGGGCCCCTGTTGCATGTTCAATTTCCTCACTTACGGTACCGGCCACCTGGTTCAGGGATGTGGATTCCTGTTCCAGGGCCTTGGTGGCAGATTTCAGACCGGAGGCCCCCTCCACCAGGGTCTTGAGGTCCTTCTTCACATGCCAACAAAATTTACCGGTGCCTGCCATGACCTTGTTGGCCATTTTGTGCAGGAGTCCCAGCTCATCCTGGGCAACGTAACGAGAAGGCCTCAGGAACTTGCCCTGGGCCAGCTCCTGCATGTAATCCATGAGTGAAAACAGAGGCTTTGTTATGAAGCCAATTGAAATGTTGATGATTAGGGCAGAAAAAAGGGCTATTGCAGCAAAACCTGCTGCAAGTTTCCAGATCGCCCTTTGCATCTGATGCCAGCTGTCTTGGTTATCCAGCATCATTGCAATGGCCGCCTGCCCCTGGTTTCCAAAAAAAGGTAACGGCATGATGGAAACTGCCTTCTTTCCGGTGGATGCAATGGCCATCTCACCGGGAGACTCGTCTAGAAGTTTTCCAAGGCCTGGAAAGGACTCGTCAAAGTCCTCGGTAACACCGCCCAGGAAATAACTGCCCTTGACCTTTCCCTTGAGACCAAGGGATTCTGCAAGGTCATTGGGTATGAACCATGCTATGGAGATGTCGCGGGATTCTCCCTTGAGTTTGGAAAATACCTGCATCATTGGGATGTTGAACTCAATAACTCCGGAAAACATCCCGTTGTACGTGACCGGAGCCACACATCTAAGGAACAGGCCTGTTGGCCCCGGTTCTATTCCAGATTGCACCTCGTGCGTGGAAATGGCCTTGATGAGCATAGGCCTTTTGGCCACAATCTTGGTTCCTGGTTTGATTTTTGAGTTGGTGGAGAATATGACGATTCCCTGTGGATCATATACCGTAAAAAAGCCAGACAGCTCCTTTGATTGAGACAAGGTCTTCATCACCGGAGCAATGGATTTGTCGAGCAGGGTCTTGTCTTTCAAGGCCACTGCGAACTGGAAATTGTTGAGGTTCGCTAGGCCTTCCACGAGGACCTTGGCTGGAACCGTGGCATCCTCTATTTCAACAGGGATTCTGGCTCCAAGGACCTTGATTTCCTTTGCCAATCTGCTTTTTTCCGCGTTCAAAAGGGTATGGTGCAGACTAAAAGACAGAACGACCGCAAAGATAACGAGTATGGTTACAACAGGAGCGATGATTTTAGTCTTGCACGAAAGATTCCTGATTCTTTGAAGTAGTGCCATTTCTCTTTCCTTAAAGCAGTAGGTCACACAGCATGTTCTGGGGATAGATTAGCAATTGGTTACTAGGGCTCGAAAGAGACAATGAGTCTACTTCACAGGAAAGGAGACACTGATTGCGCCTCTGAGCTGCCCTAACCTGTAGCCTTCCTTCTTGTGTCCAGAAATGTCCAACGCACCCTTTGGCTCGCCATGGCACTTGAGACATGCCTGCCTGATGTAAATGGGTTTCAGATAACGGTATCTGCCATTGATGAATTCTCCGTAACCCTTGCCCATTGGGTAATCTGGCCTTTCAAACTGCTTGAGTACCTTTTTCTCAAAGTCGTCTGGCTGGTTATATGCATTTCTGTACTTGAAAGTGGTTTGCTTGATGGCAATGTCTGTGTGAGCTTTAAGTATCTGGCCAGTCTCCCTGCCAAAGACTGCAGGTATATACATCTTAAAGCCCTTGCCCTTTTGATTTATCCTGGCCTGATTCATCTGTACGCTCATCTTGGCTGCATCGATTACCTGGCGCAGGACTTTCTGAACCTCTGGATCGAGGTCGGTGATATTTTTGCCAGTAATTTTCTCAAAGCTGTCGAGCATCTGTTTCTCAACATATTCAGGGGTAAAGCCCTTGTTTCCTTTGTTGGGGTCATTTATCAAGTCCTGGTGTTTGGCGACTACGCCTCTACCAGCAATTATCATGGTGGCGGTGTAGCTGGCTATCTCAGGGGCCTTGTCCTTGGGCAACGGGGCCGCAAATGTGGAAGGAATCACACTGGAAAAGACGAAAAGTGATACAAAGATAGACAGCCATAAGAGTTTCCTCATTTCATAGCCTCCTGTGGAATTGAAATATTCTTTTGTTTTTGCTTTCGGACAGAAGTCCTTTTGACTAAAAACAAATGTTGAATTTTTTTAATTTTTTGACAATCTTGCCCTCACCTCATAGATTGCCTGCAAAAAGTGACGAAACCAGGGCCCTTAATCAATGGATAAAAGTAAAGAGGCAGACTATAGCATCACATCCCGTATCAGCCGCCTAGTGCGTCCCTATGCAAAGAGGGTGGTGGCTGCCGTGTTTTTCAGTCTTCTCGTCTCAGGGCTAAATGGGGCCATTGCATGGCTGGTCAAGCCGGCAATGGATTACATTTTCGTTGAGAAAAGATACGGTTACATCGTTTATTTGCCTCTGGGCCTTCTAATACTCTATCTCCTGAGGGGTGGGGCAAGCTTTTTACAATCGTATCTGATGAGAACCGCTGGCTTTCAGATGGTCAGGGATCTTAGAAACAAATTTTATGAAAGCATGGTTCACCTCCCGGTCTCTGTCATCAACAGGCAGACCAGCGGGGACATGGTCTCTCGCCTGATGAACGACATAGGCATACTTAGTGCCATTCTGTCAGATAGTTTCAGAACCTTCCTGGTTCAGGTTCCCTCAATACTAGTTCTAATCGGTGTTGCACTTTATAGAAAGTGGGATCTGGCAATCCTGAGCTTCGTTCTCTTCCCATTTATTGGCTATGGCACACGTCTCCTAAGTAAGTACGTGAAAAAGCGCAGGAAAAAGGTGCAAAAATTCCTCGCACTTCTTACCCACCGAATGAACGAGACCGTTGCTGGCATAAAGGTCATCAAGGTTTTTGGTATGGAAGAGGCGAAGATCCGCCAGTTTAAAAAGGAAAATCAAAATGCCTACAGGCAGTTTGCAAGGGTGGTCAGGCTGAAAGAGGGAACGAAGTTCATGATAGATGTCTGCTCTGGTATTTCAGTGGCCATCATCCTTGGCTATGGAGCGACCCTGGTGGTTAAGGGCGTCATGACATCTGGAGACTTTTTTTCAGTCCTTACAGCAATTGTAATGGCATTTACTCCCCTTAAGAAGCTGGGCCGGGCATATTCCACCCTGCAGGAGTCTGTGGGGGTGCTTGAAAGGGTGGACAGTTTCCTGCAGCTTGAGCCTGAAAAGGCGGGTGGAAGGGCCATTGATGGGCTTCATGACTCCATAGACTTCAAGGACGTATCCTTTTCATACAATAAGAGCGAAAAGGTTCTGGATGGAGTCTCCCTTACCATTCCAAAGGGCAAGGTAATGGCAATAGTTGGTCCAAGTGGTGCAGGCAAGTCTACCCTTGTGGACATGATTCCAAGATTTATTTCCCCAAGCTCAGGGGTGATTGAATGGGATGGTATCAATCTTGAGGAGATTGATCTAATATCCCTCAGAAAACAGATAGCAGTGGTTAGCCAGGATGTCGTCCTCTTTTCAGACACCATTCGGGAAAACATTGCCGCAGGCAAACCAGATGCCACCGACGAAGAAATAATACGGGCGGCCAAGTTGGCCCATGCCCATGAATTTATTTCCAAACTGCCCCAGGGATACGATACAATACTAGATGAGCGGGGCCTGAATCTGTCTGGTGGTCAGCGCCAGAGAATTGCATTTGCCAGGGCTCTCTTGAAGGATGCCCCGGTGCTCATTCTGGATGAGGCAACGAGTGCTTTGGATTCTGTCTCAGAGCAGGCCGTCCAAGAGGCCCTCAAGAATGTGATGAAAAACCGTACAACCATCGTCGTAGCCCACAGGCTCACCACCATAAGGGATGCCGATGCCATAGTCGTCATGGATGGGGGCAGGGTACAGGCCATCGGGACCCACAGTGAGCTCTTGCAGGGTTCTGGTCTCTATCAGGAACTCTACAAAAGTTACGGCGAGAAGTAATGTCCATGGACTCCATTCATTTTATCAAGGATTTCAAATTGTTGGTCCTGCTAGGGGTTGCCAATACCATGCCCATTGTGGCGTGGCACCTTTTCAAGGACAGATTTTCCCTACCTGTAGATTTCAATAAAACCTTTTTTGATGGAAGGCCAATACTGGGGCCTCACAAGACGTGGAGGGGGCTGATAGCCAGTGTGACAGGGTCTGCCATTGCCGCATTGCTTCTTGGTGTCTGCTACCTCGATGGTATTTACCTGGCCATCTGGTCCATGGCTGGGGACATGTTCACGAGTTTCGTCAAAAGGAGAATTGGCCTTTCAAGCGGGGCCAGGTTCACTGGATTCGATCAGGCAGTGGAGTCATTTTTGCCAGTGGCGGTCATGAAGGACAGACTTGGAATAACCTGGCTGGACTGCCTGCTCATCACGTTTATATTTACCATCGTGGAGATATGGATCTCACCTTTTTTGTTTCGGATAGGGTTCAGGCGTAACCCTTACTAACTTATCAATCCATGGCACTACTCAAGGCAGATTTTCATATTCATACCAGTGAGGACCCCCAGGATCTTGTCAGGTATAGTGCCCGGGAGTTGATCGATATGGCCCATGAGCTGGGCTATCGGGTCCTTGCCATTACGAACCATAATGAATGCACCTGGACACCGTATCTGAGGGATTACGCAAGGGAAAGGGGTATAGTCTTGCTGCCAGGCATGGAGGCCACCATCGAGGGGCGCCATGTACTTCTCATCAATTTCCCCTTTTCGAATCTTGGCGTGAGTCGACTAGAGGACCTTTATCCCCTCAAGAAGGACAGCAATCTCATAGTAGCACCGCATCCCTTTTATCCCAGTCCAGTTGCCTTGAGGGGCAAATTCACCAAAAATTTACGACTCTTCGATGCTGCAGAATGGTGTCATTTCTTCTC
>JAADCZ010000094.1 GCA_013154175.1 Thermodesulfobacteriota bacterium | reverse complement strand
GTCGCCTCTGCCTGGGGCGGTTCATCCTCCTTGCACTTTTGATCGATCACCCTAAAGGCAACGAGGTCAAAATACTTTCTGGCAGTACCGCTCGCCCGCCTCATAAGGAGTTCAAAGGATGCCTCGGCACCCTCAAACTGAAAGCCCTGGGCCTCGAGCTCCTTGAGCCTCGAGACGATCTCCATAACCAAGGGGTCGTCACTGGAGATATCCAGACCAAACTGCTTTGCCTTGGCCAGGACGTTGCTCTTTCCTGCAAGGTCTGAAACCAGAATCCTCTGAATGTTGCCAACGAGCTCTGGTTTTATGTGCTCATAGGTTTCCGGGTTTCTCTGTACGGCACTGACATGTATGCCGCCCTTGTGGGCAAAGGCGCTTGCACCAACGTAGGGCTGGTACTTGTTGGGGGCAAGATTTGCAATTTCATAGACAAACCTTGCAATACTCGTCAGTTTTGAAAGGTTCTTTCCGGCCTCGCACTCATAGCCAAGCTTGAGGGTAAGGGCTGGAATGATGGAACAGAGATTTGCGTTTCCGCACCTTTCACCAAAACCGTTCATTGTGCCCTGGACCTGCTTGACCCCTGCCTGCACTGCCATGACGGAATTTGCCACTGCCATCTCTGAATCGTTGTGGCAATGAATCCCAAGGTCAATATCCTCGCCAAGGGCTGCCTGAACACTCTTTACGATGTCGACAATCTCGTTGGGCAGTGTGCCTCCGTTGGTATCGCACAGGACGAGACATTCGGCACCTGCATCCCTTGCCTTTTTCAAGGTTGCAAGGGCATAGTCCTTGTCTGCCTTGAATCCATCAAAGAAATGCTCTGCATCGTAAAAAAGGGTCTCCACCCGCTGTCTCAGAAATGCCAGGGAACTTTCGATGATTTCCAGGTTTCTCTCAAGGCTTATCCTCAGGGCATCCTTTACGTGAATATCCCAACTTTTTCCAAAGATTGTGACAACAGGGGCACCTGAGGCCACCAGGGCCTTCAGGTTTGGGTCTTCCTCTGCCTTGTTCTTTGCCATGTGGGTGGAGCCAAAGGCCGCAATCCTGCTATGCTTCAGGTCATACTGCCTTATCTCAGTAAAAAATTGCTGATCCTTTGGGTTGGAACCCGGCCAGCCGCCTTCGATATAGTCAATACCAAGCTCGTCGAGCTTCCTGGCGATTCGTATTTTGTCCTCTACAGAGAGGTTAAAGTTTTCTGCCTGGGTTCCGTCTCTCAGGGTTGTGTCATATATGTCAACCTTTTTGGCCATGAAGAACACCCCTTTTTAAAAGGCTCAATTGTTATTGTTCTCTTTATCCAGTCCAAACCCCTCATGCAGGGCCCTGACGGCAAGCTCTGTAAACTTTTCATCGATTATGCAGGAGACCTTGATCTCAGATGTACTTATCATCAGGATGTTCACCCCGTGCTTTGCCAGAATGTCGAACATCTTGCTTGCAACACCTGCATGGTTCCTCATACCGACCCCAACAATGGAGACCTTGGAGATGCCCTTGTCTCCAACCACACTCTCGGCTCCAATCTCCTGGGCAGTACCCTTGACTATTTCCAGGGCCTGCTCATAGTCGCCCTTTGGCACTGTAAAGGTCATGTCGGTAAGGTTACCTTCCCTGGTATTCTGGATAATCATGTCAACAACGATGTTGGCGTCTGAAATGGGGTTGAAAATCCGTGCGGCAATGCCCGGTTTGTCCGGAACCTTCTTGACAGTAATTCTGGCTTCGTCCCTGCTGTAGGTAACAGCAGATACCAATACGTCTTCCATTGACTCGTCCTCCTTAACAACCATAGTGCCAGGGTTGTCACTAAAACTCGACCTCACATGCAAAGGCATGCCGTAACGCATTGCAAATTCCACAGAGCGTATCTCAAGGACCTTTGCCCCAAGGCTCGCCATCTCCAGCATTTCCTCATAGGAAATCTTGTCTATCTTTCGGGCAGAGGGGCAGATGTTGGGGTCAGTAGTGTAAACTCCGTCCACGTCTGTGTAGATTTCACACACGTCTGCACCAAGGGCAACCGCCACGGCCACTGCCGTGGTGTCTGAGCCTCCCCTTCCAAGGGTGGTGATATCACCCAGGGCATCCACACCCTGAAACCCTGCCACCACAGGGATCTTGCCCTGCTCCAGGGCCTCCCTGAGTCTCTTGGTGGGTATGTTCTTTATCCTCGCCTTGGTATGTGCAGTATCCGTCTCGATAGGGATCTGATATCCCAAAAAGGATTCAGCGTCATACCCCTTGGCCTTTATTGCCATGGAAAAAAGGGAAATGGTTACCTGCTCCCCTGTGGCCAACAAGACATCCAGCTCCCTCTTGTCGGGCTGGCTCTGCATCTCCAGGGCAAGGGATATCAGGTAGTTTGTCTGACCTGCCATGGCAGAAAGGACAACAACCACGTCATCGCCCTGTTTCTTCCTCGCTATGACCCTGTCGGCAACCCTCTTTATTCTGTTGCAGTTGGCAACTGATGTTCCACCATACTTCTGTACAACTAGTGCCATTTCCTAATCCTCTTTCTCACCTGCCCAGATGGGATCTTGTCCGAAATGGTAAAACCACCAATCGGCATCATCCATACCATCTTCGTTAGGCAAAAAATTCAAGCGATAATTGTCAGCATATTCAATGAGTAGCTTGTAAGCGCTGTTGATAAGAGCCATCTTCTCTTCCGAATCCTCTCCTGGAGGAAGCTTATCCGGGTGGTTGAGCCTGCAAGCCTTGACGTAGGCTTCTCTAATATCGTTTCTAGATGCCTTTTCTGTAAGCCCCAATATCCTTCTGGCCCTGTCTATGGCTGCCCATCTATCCTGTTTCATAGGAGGTCTAAACTATCAATTTCAAGCACAAATTACAAGGCTATCTTTTTTCCCCAAAGGCCCGTATGTCCATTCCGCAAGTATGAAACACACCCCAGAAAAGCGATTGTTCACAGGTGGCTGAAAAGTTATATTGGCTGGCCAAGGAGCCACACAAGAAATGGAAAATCTCAAAAAGGAATCTCAAAACCCCAAGACGGTCTATCTGCTGGGAATCTGCGGCACTGGCATGGCAGCACTCGCCGGCCTCCTGAAGGAAAAGGGCTATCAGGTCACAGGCTCTGACGCAGGCTGCTACCCGCCTATGGACCAGGTCCTAAGTAACCTGAACATACCCGTTCTCAAGGGATACGACCCTGAAAACATCAAACAGGTTGACCCTGATCTCGTAATCATTGGAAATGTAATTCGAAGGGACAATCCAGAGGCGCGCTTTGCCATGGAAAAGGGCATTGACTACATGTCCTTTCCAGAGGCCATGGGCGAATTCTTCCTTTCTGAAAAAAGGCCCCTGGTTGTCACAGGAACCCACGGCAAGACCACAACTTCCACCATGCTTCTTTCGGCCCTGGAAGGCTGCGGCGAGGAACCGGGCTTTATGATTGGCGGGGTGCCAATGGCCAAGAATCAGGGCTTTGGCATAGGTAAAAGTGAGTGGTTCGTCATCGAGGGTGATGAATATGACTCGAGCTTCTTTCAAAAGGTCTCCAAGTTCCTCTTTTACAGACCCTTTGGTGCCATCATCACTAGCATTGAATTTGACCATGCGGACATATTCGACTCACTGGAACAGATAGAGGAGTCTTTTTCCAAATTCGCAGCCCTCATCCCCAAAGATGGCGTTTTGGTCGCCTGCCGCGACTGGGACACTGTAAAAAGGGTATCCCAAAGGGCAAAATGCCCAGTTGTCACCTATGGCACCACACCTGGGGAGGGATGGCGCCTCGAGGGGCTGAACATCCTGGAAGATTCAATGGAGTTCAGTGCCATCTCACCACAGGGACAGACCTACCACGTAAACATGGGGCTTCCTGGCCTTCACAATGCCATGAATGCCCTGTCTGTCATGGCCCTGTGCCATCATCTGGGCCTCGACATGGAAGGCGTAATCAAGGGGCTTTCAAGTTGCAAGGGGGTCAAAAGACGCCAGGAGGTGCGGGGCAGCGTTGACGACATCCTTGTCATCGACGACTTTGCCCATCATCCAAGGGCAGTTGGGGAAACCTTGAAGGCACTTAAACAACGTTTCCCAACCAGGCGTTTAATCGCGATTTTTGAACCAAGAACCAATACCAGCCGTCGCTCTGTTTTCCAAAAGGACTATGCAGCGGCCTTTGACAGTGCAGACAAGATCTTGGTCAGGCAGGTTCCAGACCCTGAAAAGGCCCCTGAGGGTGACAGGTTTTCTTCTGAAAAGCTCGTTGAAGACCTCAAGGCTCGGGGAAAGGACGCCCACTTCTTTGAAAACGCAGATGCCATCGTTCGCTACGTCGCCAAGAATCATTCAAATGGTGACGTGTACGTCGTGCTTTCAAACGGGCCATTTGAAGGGATACACGAAAAACTATTGGATGCACTAAGGGCTGCCCGCAAGTGAGAAGTATCTACACACTAAAGAAAAAATGTGCCCACACCAGTGCCCGCACCGGAACCCTCTTTACCCATCACGGCCCTGTTGAGACACCCGTCTTCATGCCCGTTGGCACCCAGGCGAGTGTCAAGGCCCTGACCCCGGAAGAACTCATAAACATAGGGGCCCAGATAATCCTTGGGAACACGTATCACCTCTACCTTAGACCTGGCCACAAGCTCATCAAATCCATGGGCGGACTCCACAAATTCATGAACTGGCACAGGCCCATACTTACAGACAGCGGAGGCTTCCAGGTGTACAGCCTGGCCTCTTTCAGAAAAATTGTGGAAAAGGGGGCGATATTTCAGTCTCACATCGACGGGTCACGCCACGAATTGACGCCAGAGCTCGCAATAGAGATCCAGGAAGACCTTGGCTCTGACATTATGATGGCCCTGGACACGTGCATCCCCTACCCTTCCACATGGGAAGAGGCCAAGGAGGCAACAGATCTCACAACGAGATGGGCAAAGAGGTGCCTGGCTGCCAGGCGAGACGAAAGGTTGCTGCTCTTTGGAATAGTTCAAGGGGGCATGTTTGAGGATTTGAGAAAGAGACACACCGAGGAACTCCTTGCCATGGAATTTGACGGATACGCCCTTGGAGGGCTGAGCGTTGGCGAGCCCAAGGAGTTGCTATTTCAAATGATAGAACTCAGCCGCCCCATGATCCCTGAAGATCTCCCCTGCTATGTCATGGGAGTTGGCACTCCAGAGGACCTGGTGGAGTGCGTCAGCCGCGGGGTGGACATGTTTGATTGCGTCATGCCCACGAGAAATGCCAGAAATGGAATGCTCTTTACTTCCTATGGCCACATTGTTATAAAGAATGCTCGTTTTGCTACAGATGACAGCCCCATTGATCCAGAATGCACATGCTACACATGCCGAAATTACTCTCGGGCATATCTAAGGCATCTTTTCATGGCCCGGGAACTTTTGGCTTACAGACTTAACACCATTCATAATCTCCACTATTATATCAAACTCATGGAGCAAATGAGGGCTGCAATCCAAGAAGGTGAATTTGTCCAGTTCAAAAGGGACTTTTACTCTAAAAGGCAAGGCCAGGAGGCCAAGCCCTAAAAACTCACTAAAAGGAGAAAGGCGAATGTTTCCAGAAATCGTTTATGCCATGGGGCAAGCTCCAAACGGAGCACAGGGAGGACAGGGAAATCCCATCACGGCTTTTCTGCCATTGATAATCATATTTCTGATTTTTTACTTCCTTCTCATCAGGCCCCAACAAAAGAAGCAAAAACAGCATCAGGAATTTCTAAAGTCGCTCAAGAAGGGAGATGAAGTAATTACATCAGGCGGTATCATCGGCCGAATCGCTCAGGTTTCTGAAAATATAGTCTCCCTGGAAATTGCACCAAATGTGGTAATCCGCGTGGCCAAAAGCCAGATCGCTGGAAGGCCCACTGCAGAGACCAAGTAAAGGGCTTTTGTCTATTTGCCCAGGCAGAAGCTTGAAAATATGTGATCCAGGATATCTTCTGTTACAGTCTCTCCAGTAATTTCACCTAGAAAATCCAGGGCCTGTCTTAGATCAATTGCAACTATTTCAGGGGACAGGCCCATTTGAAGCCCCTCTCTAGCCCTGACAAGGGCCTCATGAGCCCTTTGCAAGATCTCCTTCTGCCTGAGATTTGGAGCCACGTCTATTTCAGAGGAATCTTCCCTGCTGGTCAAAATATCGTAGATGGCCTGGGTAAGCTCCTCCATCCCCTGGCCTGTGCGGGCTGAAACCAGGCAAACATGAGGTTCGTCTTCCCCAGGCAACATGGCCCTGAGCCTCTGGAGCAGCGACTCTATTACGAGATCGCGCTCGGCCTCCTCGAGCATGTCCAATTTGTTTATTACTATCAGGCACTTCTTGGTGTCGTAGGCTGAAAGGAGCCTTAACACCTCTTCCTCTTCAGCACCCAACCCTTGGACTGGGTCGATTACCCAAAGAAATAGGTCTGCTGAATCAGCAACCTCTCTGACCTTGTCGATTCCCATGGCCTCTATCGGGTCTGGGCTATGACGAATACCCGCAGTGTCCAGCAAGACGACGGGGATGTCCCTGAGGGCCAGCTGCTTTTCTATTATGTCCCTGGTTGTTCCAGGGACTTCTGTAACAATCGCCCTCTCCTCGCAGCTAAGGGCATTGAAAATGGAGGACTTGCCGGCATTTGGCCTGCCAACCAGGAGAACCCTTGCACCAAAACGGTATATGGCACCAAGCTCATAACTCCTAATCAACTCACCAATTGGCCCTATTACATCAGATGACAGACGAGTGATCACCTGTTCCTGATGAAGTATCTCCCCATCCTCTTCTGGGTAATCGATTGCAACCTCGAGGGCCGACAGGCAGTGAACCAGTGCCTCCTTGATGGTATTTATGCGCCTTGCAAGAGCGCCCTTCAAGCCTTTGAGGCTGATTCTGCTGAGGCCCGATGCCTGCGCCTTTACAAGCTCGTTCAAGGCCTCGGCCTGGGTGAGATCTATCCTGCCGTTTAGAAATGCCCGCTTCGTAAATTCTCCAGGCTCTGCGAGCCTTGCCCCTTCCTCTATGCAAAGTTCAAGAATCTGGCTGATTACCGCAGGCCCGCTGTGGCACTGAATCTCCACGACGTCTTCTCTCGTATAGGTCCGCGGGGCCTTCATGTAGACACACAGGGCCTCATCCACATCCTGGCCGGTCTTTGGATCACGGATGAATCCGTAATAGAGTACGTGGGACTTGAAGGGGCAGTTCCTTTTGACGGGTCTAAATATCTTTTTTAGGATTTCGAGACTCTTGCTGCCAGAAAGCCGGATGATTCCTATTCCACCCGGCCCTGGAGGTGTGGCGACTGCCGCTATAGTGTCACCATCTTTTTGAAGCATCATAAAAAAGGACGACCCCTTTGGATGCCGCTCCCTTTGGACAGGAAGTGAGCCAAAATGGGGTCATATTCAAGTGAAAACTTTCCCGTTAGCGGACAAAAATTTAGCCCTTTGACCTCTTTGCCCCCCTCCTCCTTCTTGCTGGTGTTATCACAACCTTTCTGTTGGCACCCTGGCCTGAGCTGTGGGTCTTGATTCCCTTGAACTCCTTTAAGGCAACATGGACTATCCGCCTCTCTCTGGCCGGCATTGGACTGAGACTCAGGGACCTGCCAGTCCTCTTCACCTTCAGGGCCAGCCTTTCAGCCAGGGAAATAAGGTTGCGCCTGCGTCTTTCCCTGTAGCCTGCAGCCTCCAGCATGACCCTGTAGTTCACATCTGGATTCTGCCTTCTAAGGCATAAGTTAACCAGGTACTCGAGGGCATCAAGGGTCTGCCCGTCCTTTCCGATTATCAGGGCAAGATCATCTCCTGAGACGTTCACATAAGGCTTTGAACCCTGCTCCACCACAGTGGCTTCCCCGGAAAGACCACTTTTGGCAATGATGTCATTGGTAATCTTGCATGCAAGCTCGAGATGCTTCCTAAGCTCCTCTTTGCCTATCTCAGTCCGAGCTGGGGCATCACTACTGCCCCTGGTTTCCTCCTTGGTTTCAGTTGCAGCACTATCCTGGGAAAAGGATTGCTCTTTTGCTTCCGCCTCTTGTTCCTGGCCACTGGCTGATTCTGTTTCTTCCCTGGGCTCTTCTGCCTTGTCTTTTAACTCTTCGATGATTTCCGGCTTTGGCTTTGCCTTTATACGTGCCTTTTTGCCTCCCAGACCAAACAGGCCTGTGGAGCCCCTTGTTATAATCTCAACCTCTAGATCGTCTTTGGAACAACCAAAGTATCTGCAGGCCTCTTCAATGGCCTTCTCAACTGTCTTTTCCTCAAATTCTTTTATCTCAGCATGAATGGTCTTATTCATTTCCTCTTCCCCACAACCTTCCAATTGGTTTAATCAGTAAACTTGTTTACGTAATACTGCTGAACAATGGACAAGATATTGTTCACCAGCCAGTAAAGCACCAGACCTGAAGGAAAGTTAATAAACATGACGGTGAAAATGATGGGCAGAAACTGCATCATTTTGGCCTGGGTAGGATCCAAAGACGATGGGGACATTTTTTGTTGCAGATACATCGATGCGCCCATCAGAATCGTAAGAACTGGAATGCCCCCCACAACAGGGATGTGTACGCCAGGTATCATGAGCCTGTCTGGGGCGGACAAATCGTTGATCCACAGAACGAATGGAGCATGCCGCAGCTCGATGGCCTGAAGCAGAACCTTATAGAGGGCAAAGAATACAGGAATCTGAAGCAACATGGGCAGGCAGCCACTCATGGGGTTGACCTTGTAAGTCCTGTAAAGCTGCATGAGCTCCTTGTTGAGCCTTTCCTTGTCGTCACCATATTTTTCCTTGAGCTTCTGGAGCTTTGGCTGCAGCTTTTGCATTGTCTTCATCGACTGGGCACTCTTATGGGCAAGGGGCCAAAAGAGCAACTTTATAACCACAGTCAGAATGATTATGCAGACGCCATAGTTGTGGACATATTTGTAAAGGAAATTCAGGACGTAAAGAAGAGGCTTGGCAATTGGGTCAAACCAGCCGAAATTTATGGCCTTTGACAGATGATGACCAACCTGTTTCAGCCTTTCTATCTCCTTGGGGCCAATATAGAGCTTCATGTCGCACAGATGAATCTTGTCTCCATCTGCTACCCTTGTCACCCTGCCAGAGAGGCTGCTCTCAGTAAGTTTCTCCTCGTTTAGAAGGGTGATGCGGACATCCCACGGCCCTGTCTTGTCGAGGGTGATAAGGGCTGTCATGAAATAGTTGTCCCCATAGCTGAGCCAGTCCAGCTCACCACTGTAAGTATGCACATCTCCAGGCTTCTTGAGGCTAATTTCTTCGAGCCCAACCGAGGGTGCATAATAGGAGGGCCCTGAAAAGATGTATCTGGTGGATTCCTGATAAGGCTTGTCGTACAGGAACAGGGTATATCTGTCTGCTCCGGCACCTTTTATGGACATGGAGTAGTCTATGAGATATCGCCCAGGGTAAAAGGTGTACTTCTTGGTCAAGGTGGCATCGTCCCCCAGCCTGCATTCAAAGGTCAAGGTGGCAGGCTCTGAACCAGATTCCAGTTTGATGGACTCTGAGCTTGCCTTAAAGTAGCGGGCCCTGAGGTCGATCTCATTGCCGCTCATAATCTTTACTCCCAAGGGCAAGAGGGGTGGGCTCACATTGACCAGATCTACGCCAGGGGAATCCTTCTCGATGGTCTGTTTATATTTCTTCAGGACAAAGTGCTTGAAGGCAGCCCCGTTTTCTGAAAGGACCGCCCGAAATAGAGGCGTGTCGATGACCACATCCTTGCCCTTGACATCAGAGGTTTCAGGAAGTTTGACGAGATTTTTTAGAGGCTTTGGTTGCGGTGACTTGGCGGCTGGTTTTGCTTCGTTTCCCGCAAGGTTGGTGTTCTTGTCGACAATGGAGGCGTTGGTGCCATTTCCGGCGACCATGCCACTATTCATCTGATTGCCAAAGAAGTATTGAAAGCCAGCTAGCACTGCAATAGACAGCACTATGGCTAGAAGAGCTCTCGTTTCCATGTTTTCCATCCGTTTTGCTATTCAACCGTGGTTTCAAACGGGATTTCAGGGGACGGGATCTATGCCACCAGGATGCCAGGGGTGACATTTTAAGATTCGTCTGACAGAAAGGTAACCTCCCTTTAGGAGGCCATACTTTTTCAGAGCCTCCACACTGTAGGTGGAACAGCTGGGATAGAACCGGCAGGCCTGTGGCAATATAGGAGAAATTAAGATTTTATAGGCCCTTATTACCAAAATCAGTATATGTACCAGGAGGCCTGGAGCCCCCTGGTTAGGTATTGATTTTCCTCGCAATTATCTTTCCTGCATCGACCATTCTTCCCTGCAGCTCTTGCCAGCTGGCCTTCAGCAGCCTGGGCCTTGGCAGGAAAACCACATCTACCCCAGCGGGAAGCTTATATTTGTTGAGCCTGAACAGCTCTCTGCAAAGTCTCTTTGCTCTATTTCTGTAGACGCTCTTCCCGAAACGTCTTCCAATTCCTATCCCCAATCTGGAATATTCCAGATCGTTGGTGGCCACCACCAATGTAAATTCTGGGAATCTTATCCTTTTCCCTCTTTTAAAAACCTGCTTGAAGTCGTGACTCTTTAAAATCCTTTCTGCCTTGGAAAGCCTGTATCGCCCCTGTTTAACCCCATTCAACTTGAATTAAACGCTTAGCCTTTTTCTTCCCTTGGCCCTGCGCCTATTCAGCACCTTTCTTCCTGCCTTGGTGCTCATACGTTTCCTAAATCCGTGCGTCCGCTTCCTTTTAATGTTGCTTGGCTGAAAAGTCCGTTTCATTAGTACTCAACTCCTTGATTTATGAATTAAGTTCCAGTCGCATCCGTGTTTTGTTAAATGAAGCCTCAAATTTTTACTCATCAGAATCATTTGTGTCAAGAGTAAGGGCGAAAATGGTCTCCTTATTGTGACACTGCCTCCATATTTCCTTGCTTTTTCACAGCCACTTTGTTAGGTTTTGGCTGCTCAATCTAGTAATTCAACGAATGGCAATAACTTTTTGAATTTCAAAAAAAGAAGGTAAATCATTCATGGTATTTGGTCCCCTATTCGGGTGGCTCTCCAACGATTTGGCAATAGACCTTGGCACAGCCAACACCCTTGTCTACGTCAAGGGCAAGGGAATTGTACTGAGAGAACCATCGGTAGTTGCAGTAAAAAAAGATTCCAGATCAGCCAGGGTATTGGCCGTTGGCAAAGAGGCCAAGATGATGCTTGGCAAAACTCCAGGCAACATTGTAGCCATAAGACCAATGAAGGATGGCGTAATCGCCGACTTCGAGGTCACTGAGGCCATGCTTCGCTACTTCATTCGAAAGGTTCACAATCGCCGCACCCTGGTGCGTCCCAGAATTATCATAAGCGTGCCATCTGGCATCACCCAGGTTGAAAAAAGGGCTGTGAGGGAGTCTGCCGAGTCAGCAGGGGCCAGAGAGGTCTACCTTATCGAAGAGCCAATGGCAGCCGCAATAGGAGTTGGCCTTCCAATAACAGAACCAACGGCAAACATGGTTGTGGACATTGGAGGAGGCACCACCGAGGTAGCCGTCATCTCCCTTGCGGGAATAGTCTTTTGCAAATCTGTCAGGGTGGCCGGTGACCGTATGGATGATGCCATTCTTCACCACATAAAAAGGCGTTATAGCCTCCTCATCGGGGAACACACTGCAGAAAAAATCAAGATAGAAATAGGGGATGTAATGCCTGAGCCCCCTTACAAAAAGATGGAGATAAAGGGGCGGGATCTCGTCTCTGGTGTACCCAAGACAGTGGAGATAGATGCCTCGGAGATCCAGTCTGCAATTTCCGAACAGGTGGAAACCATCGTCGAGACAGTCAAGATTGCCCTGGAACAAACACCTCCTGAGCTTGCGGCAGACATCGTGGATAAGGGCATCGTGCTCACAGGAGGCGGGGCACTTCTGAAAAATCTTGATAAACTCCTGAGAGAAAAGACCGGACTTCCCATTATCATCGCAGACGATCCTTTGTCCTCTGTGGTTCTGGGGTCAGGTCAGACACTGGACAATATAAACATCCTGAAAGAGATAATGATTAACTAAAGAATTCGTATTCTGTTGTTGCCAAATTGTCGCGTCAACCTCCCAAAAAGTCAAAAGGAAACAAAAAGGCCCTGCTGCCCGCTATCATCACGGTAGTGGTCTTGGGTCTTACCATTGTCCTAATCACCAAAACAGGGATAATCGTACCGGCTGAAATGGCCCTCAAGGACACCAATGGCCGACTCCAGTCACTGGTGTTCAGCCCCTTTTCCAAGCTGAAACTCATCTGGAAGTCGTATCTCGATCTGGTGAATGTCCGCGAGGAAAACGAGGTATTGAAGGCGCAGCTCGCCCAACTTGAAAATGAGATAACCACCTATCGCGAAGCACTTATCGAGAATCGCAGGCTCAAGCAACTCCTGGATATCAAGGAATCAGCACCCTGGAAAGGGGTTGTGGCCCATGTAATCGGGACGGACATCGCCTCATGGCGGGCAGTCATCACCATTGATGCAGGCAAGGAAAATGGAATCGACGTCGACATGCCTGTGCTGTGCCAAGGAGGGCTACTTGGCCGCGTGATAGAATCGAGCATGGCCTTCAGCAAGGTGATGCTCCTTACCGACTATCACAGCCGTGTCGCTGCCCTCGTCCAGAGAAACAGGGCCAGGGGCATCATCAAGGGTGAAGGCTCGAGGGGTTGCAAATTGGACTATGTTAAAAAGGGTGTGGACATCCAGGTGGGTGACACGGTTGTAACCTCGGGACTGGACGGCGTCTTCCCCAAGGGGCTGCTTGTGGGCAAGGTCAAGGCCGTGGGCCCAGGGGACAGGTCAGACCTCTTCCAGTACATTGCAGTGAAACCATCTGCCAAGATAGATGAGGCTGAAGAGGTTCTGGTTCTGCTGAGGCCTCAGAAGCAGGATGAATAGTGGCCACCTTGGGTGCTATCTGGAAAAAACGTGCATGAAGGCTGCCCTTGTATTCATAACCTGGATATACATCTCGCTGATTGTGGAAACCACCTGGTGCGTGTTTTGTGGCTCTACCCTTCTACATATCGACTTGATACCAGCCCTGATTTGTTGGTATGCCCTGAATGATCGGCTCTTGCGTGGCACATTCTGGGTCATTGGTGCCGGCGTTCTTGCATCTTTGTTTTCAAGTCTTAAATTCTTTCTGTTTCCATTTTCATATGTAACGGCCTTTTTCACAGTGTATTTTATTAGGTCCAATGTGTTAGAGCTGACGAGATTCCACGCATATCTCATAACGGCATTCATATCCGTGGAAATATTGGTGGTTCAACTTGCAGGCAGTGGTAATCCAGAGTTACTCTGGCCCTGGGGCCTGATACAGGCTGGCTTGAATATGGCCGTTGCCCCGATAGTATTTTGGATTTGTGACAGGAGCCTATTTATCTTGAGCGAGATCGTCTCAAAGTTTCACCATGAAAAATGATCGTGAAATCAAGACCCCAGATGCAAAGTTAATCCTTAGAAAATTTGACTCTGGCGACAAACAGGAAACCCAACAATTTTGCACCTGGTGCACCCTTTTTCTCCTGGGCTGCTTTCTCTTCTTGTGTGGCAGACTGTGGTATCTGCAGATTTACAAGGGGGCTGAATTCAAGGAGCTTTCCAAAAAGAACAGCATAAAATACGTTCGCCTTCAGTCCTACCGTGGCAATATCCTCGACCGAGCGGGAAGACTAATTGCCGGGGTTGAACCCAGTTTCAACATAGGGGTCGTCTTAAAGGATGTTCATGACGTGGAGTCCCTGATCGGCCAGCTTGCCTCGCTTCTTGACGAACCTGCCACAGACGTGAGGATGAGGCTCGTTGCAGCCAAGAATCAGCCATCTTACTTGCCAGTGATTGTAAAGCGCGATGCCTCATGGGAAGAGGTGGCACGAATCGAGGCACGTCTCTACAGGCTACCTGGTGTGGTTGTGGAAGTCGCTCCGGCACGTCAGTACCCCTACGGTACTGTGGCGCCTCACCTTCTGGGATATCTTGGTGAGGTGAGCCTGGAACAGCTGAGGAGTGGTAACTTCCCCCACGCCGTTTCAGGAGACCTGGTTGGTAAATCTGGAATCGAACTTCGATTTGAAAAGCGCCTTGCAGGCAAAAGCGGCTACAAGATGCTGGAGGTGGACGCCAAGGGCAGGATGATAAGGGTACTAAAAGTACAAAAACCGCAGCCTGGCCAGGATGTGCAGCTCAGCATCAATCTCGATTTGCAACTGGCTGCCGAGGATGCCCTTTCTGGGAAATCCGGGGCACTTGTGGCCCTTGATCCAAACACCGGGCAAATCCTTGCCATGGCAAGCAGCCCCAAGTTTGATCCGAGAATCTTTGCTAGGGGGCTGACCCAGGCTGAATGGAAGGAACTGAACAACCCTCTTCTTACCCCCTTGGTAAACAAGGCCATTCAGGGTCAGTATGCACCTGGCTCAACATTCAAGGTTGTGATGGCCGATGCCGCCTTGCAGGAACGGGTTGTTAACCCATACACCACTTTCTTCTGCAATGGTTCCTTCAAGTTGGGCCGCAGACGATTTCGCTGCTGGAAAAGAGGTGGACACGGGCAGACCCCTTTATACAAGGCCCTGGTGCAATCTTGTGACGTCTATTTCTACAATGTGGGCTTGAAACTCGGTGTGGACAAGATCTCCAAGTATGCCTTCGGCTTTGGTCTGGGCAAAAAGACAGGTATTGATCTTCCAGGGGAGAAGCCCGGCTTCGTCCCCACCAGACAGTGGAAGCTAAGACGTTTCAAGGAGCCTTGGCAAAAGGGTGAAACCCTCAACTATTCAATCGGGCAGGGCTTCTTGCTGGTGACCCCCTTGCAGCTCGCAAGGATGATAGCGGCAGTTGGAAATGGAGGAAAACTTTATAAACCCGAGTTCATTTTGGATGAGCCGCCTGTTCTACAGGCCCGCGTTCCTACCTCGTCCTGGACCTTAAAGAACATAAGACGTGCCCTTATAGGGGTGACTGAAGACAAGCATGGCACAGCCAGGACGTGCAGAATCGAGGGCATTAAGGTCGCAGGCAAAACAGGTACCGCCCAGGTCATCAGGCAGCTTAGACGAAGGGAGAGCGAGAGTATGGCCTGGCGCTACCAGGATCATGCCCTCTTCGTTGCCTTTGCCCCGGCAGACAACCCCCAGATAGCCGTTGCCGTTGTCATCGAGCACGGCGGACATGGCGGCTCGGCGGCAGCACCGGTTGCCAAGGCAGTGATTGAGAGATGGTTGAAGCTAAGGAGCCCCAAACCTTCAACAATAATCCAGCGGAACCTTTAGTTGCAGCGCAAGGAGCAAAACATTGGACAAACGAATCTTTAAGGAAATAGACTACATATTGCTGCTTTCCCTGCTGCTCATAATGACCCTCGGTTTTATCAACCTCTGGAGTGCCAGTGTGGCAGCCGGCTACCCCTTCCAGTGGAAACAGCTCCAGTGGTACGTGGCAGGCACGATTCTCATGGTCGGGGCAATGAGCTTTGACTATAGGGAACTGTCAAAGTACTCGGTACACCTGTACATCTTCACAGTTGTCCTTCTGTTACTCGTTATCTTTATTGGTAAGAGTGTCTCTGGCTCCCAGCGATGGATCTCCCTGGGTTTCTTCAATCTTCAGCCCTCTGAGCTTGCCAAATTGCTCCTTGCCATAGTCATAAGCTCATACTTTGCCCAGGAGGAAAAGGAACAGTTTGGACTGAGAGACCTAGTAAAACCCACTCTCCTAATCGCTGTCCCCTTTCTTCTCATATTCAAACAGCCAGACCTTGGAACCGCACTATTGATACTCATTATCTATGGCTCCATCGTATTGTTCGCACGCCTCAAGTGGAGTTCTTTTCTCATAATCTTGGGAGCAGGCCTTTGCGCCTTCCCTCTGGCGTGGAAAATAATGAGACCCTATCAGAGAAAGAGGGTGGAAATCTTCCTGAATCCAGATGCAGACCCCTATGGGGCAGGATGGCACGTCATCCAGTCAAAGATCGCCGTTGGATCAGGCCAGCTATTTGGCAAGGGCTTTATGAAGGGCACCCAGGCCCAGCTAAACTTTTTGCCAGAGGTTCACACAGACTTTGCCTTTTCAATCTGGTCGGAAGAATGGGGCTTCGTAGGTGCGGTTTTGCTCATTGGCGCCTACTTTGTATTTCTCCTTCGTTGTCTCAACATTGCCCAGAACACCAGGGACAGATTTGGCTCTTTTCTGGCCTTTGGAATCACCGCCATGATCTTTTGGCAGATGCTCATAAATATTTGCATGGTGCTTGGACTGCTTCCTGTGGTTGGTATCCCTCTGCCCCTTGTAAGCTACGGTGGTTCATCTGTCATCACAACGCTCCTTGGCACAGGTCTCATTTTGAATGTGCGTATGAGACGTTCCTTGTTTCAGGGATAAATTCTGTTAATATTCATTCATTGCCACGTGGGGATGTAGCTCAGTTGGGAGAGCGCCACGTTCGCAACGTGGAAGTCGGGGGTTCAAATCCCCCCATCTCCACCATACTTGCCATGAATACCCTTTGCTTCTATGCCTTTTTGGATGTAGCCTACCAAGAGACCACCGCGCTGGCTGTGGCCATCATCACCAAGGCGAATGACACAGAGACCATTGTCAACAGGTATTGGAGGGAAACTTCAGCCCCCCATGAATATGTGCCTGGGAAGTTTTTCAAGCGCGAGCTTCCCTGCATTTTAAGGGTGCTCGATGAGGTCAAAGAACCCCTGGAGGTGGTCTTTATCGATGCATACGTTTGGCTTCCAGATGGAAGGCCTGGTCTAGGCGCATATCTTTTTGAATCCCTTGGGAGCACCACACCGGTGGTGGGAATTGCAAAGAACAGATTCTATACCGGGCAAGAAAGGCATCTTTTTAGGAAGGTTTACAGAGGAAAGAGCAGGAGGCCGCTCTATGTGACTGCTGCCGGCATGGGGGTTGAGGATGCGGCGCAACTTGTAACCCGTTTGGCAGGCCCTTTTCGTATTCCAAGTCCTGTAAAGGCCGCACACAGCTTAGCAGGAAAAATATTGAATTCCCTGAAGGGAGACACAATCCATGGCCACCAAGGAAGAAATAGAACGATATCAGAGGCGTTATGAAACAGGGGACACCCCTTGGGACAGCGGCAGACCAGACAAAAACCTGGTGAATTTTCTAAAGACAGCCCAGCTTTCAGGAAAGAAGGCCCTTGAGATAGGCTGTGGCACAGGGGAAAATGCCATTTTCCTTGCCCAAAACGGCTTTGATGTAACAGCCACAGAGATTGTTCCCCTCGCCCTGGACAAGGCCAGGGAAAAGGCAGAGAAACAGGGTGTCTCCATAAATTTCCTTGTCAAGGACATTATGGATGAGGACATTCCAGGTAAACCCTTCGACTTTGCCTTCGACCGGGGCTGCTTCCACCATTACAAGACCCCGGAAGAACGGCTCAAGTTTGCCAGACGCCTGGCACAACACCTGGGGGACAGAGGGATATGGCTCTGTCTAGCAGGAAACAGCGACGGTGAAAAAGTCCACGGCCAAGGCCCGCCGAAACGCACTGCCCAAGAAATGGTTGCCGCCGTGGAACCCTTTTTTGAAATCTTGCTCCTAAAAAGTGGTGAATTTGACTCAAATATGACGCCACCACCAAGATGCTGGATAATGGTGGCCCGAAAAAGAAAAAGCGGGCCACAAAAATAGCGGCCCGCTTGGAATTACGCCTTTTTCTAAAGGTTGTGAACTTGCTACTTCAAGGGGATGGCGAACTTGATAAAGTGTTCAACCCCTGTGCCATCCACTGCCCTAATCTGCTTTACGCCACCATCCTCTTCCTCTACGCAGATCTCCTGGGGCTTGTGGATCATGTGTTCAAGGTTTTCGCACATGACGGAAAAAACCTTGTCTTTGGGGTCATAACTTAAACCAATGAGAGACAACCCCTTGGCCTCTTCGCCTTCAAAGACACTTGGAGCCTCTATCTCGATCTCCACCTTGTCCTCTTTCCCTTTCAACTTCTTGTAAAGCTCGTCAAAGTAATCCTTCCAATCCTGTGGAACTATGCATTTTTCTGGCATATTCAGCCCTCCCGTTGTTCATTTTTTAACTACATAAATAAGGAATAAGCACTAACAAACTCGAGTCAAGGAAAAGCAACATTTCCATTGAAGAAATCCCATTTGCTGTGTATGAAAACATGCAAAATTTTTGAAAATATTGGAGGGCGCTTTGGCCGAAAACATTGACGATATCTCAATCAATTATGAAGATGACGAAGGTAGACTCTTGGTCAAGGAGTTGAAAAAGGAAGTCCTGACCAGAGGCAGCTGGACAACCATCATGTTTCTCTACCAGGAAATGGATAAAAAGACTGGTGACTATGGCCCTCCAAAGGCCACGATCAGGCGCTACAAAAAGCAGGGTGGCTACTTTAGGCCCCAGAGCAAGTTCAACATATCAAATGCCAAGCAGGCACTTAAGATAGCAGAAGTACTATCCGACTGGTTCTCTGAAGAAAAGTAGCCACCGTTCTAGGCTAAGAGCCAACCTCTACGGGAGCGTCTGGCTCAGGAGCAGTTGCGGGAGCAGGTGTGGTGGTAGGAGCGGCTGGAGCAGGCTTTTTTGAGGCCATGCATGCCTCTGTCACAGCCTTTATCAACTTTTCAGAATATGGGTTGTAAACTATGCCCCTGATTATAATGTCTACCGGTCTGACATTCTTGCGATAGTAGGCAATATTCCAGGAATCCTTTGGGGTAATTATCGCCCCTTCGATACTGACTCCACCAAATAGCCCCTTGCTTCTAGCAAAGGCCAAGATATCCACGGTTTCCGCCTTTGCACCAGCGCCATAGGGCCCAGCGGCAATGCTGACATCAGCACCAAGTTTAATGGATGTGGATAATAGGGCATCAAGGCCGCTGTCTGTCATTATCATTAGAATAATCTGGGAAGATTGGGCTCCTGCCTGCAAACCGAAGGAGACAGAGGCGATGGTGTAGAAGGCAGGTTGACTCCATTTACCAGTATATTGATCCCTGGCAATGAGGACTCCGGTGCCGCCCTCAGCCCCGAAAATAAAAGCCCCCTTCAGCAGCTGAGGCACAATCAGCAGGCCCTTGGCAGTGGAGAGGTGATCGCGGAACCAAGTCATATTTGGATCTGAAACAAAACTCTTAAATGTAATGGTGGCCCTGTCTATAAGGGCCTGTTGCTGCTCATAACCAGAGGCCCTAACCGTATTAACGGAGACCGCTGTTAATAGTAAGACCAACAACATGGCTACTACCGTGTGAACCTTTCTCATGTCTACCTCCCTTTGGACCAGTCAGTGGCTTTCATATTCTTTGAATGTAATAAAATAAAAAGCCGTTCCTTGTAAATAAAAAACTTGTGAAACATCAAGCTCATTAGCAGGCTAACATTTTTTATGGTATGATTCCCGCATCTAGTGTAAAAACACTCAAAAAAGTTTCAGAGGTAAGACTTTCAAGATGGATACCGCAAGTGCAATCAGAGAACGAAAATCAGTGAGAAAATATTTGGACCGACCCGTGAGCAAGGAAGTGCTTTACAAGGTGTTGGATATTGCCCGCTGGGCCCCTTCTGGAGCCAACTGTCAGCCCTGGAGGGTTGAGGTAGTCAGCGGTGAGACTAAGGACAAGATCACAAAGGCCATTTTAGAGGCAAAGGCCAAAGGCCATACAGAAGACCCTGACATTGATTACTACCCTGAAGTGTGGAGAAATCCATACAAGGAACGGCGTTTCAAGTGTGGTCTGGCCCTCTATTCAGCCCTTGGAATTGAACGCGGAGATTCAGAGGGAAGAAGGCGGGCCTGGTTTCGGAACTATGAATTTTTTGGGGCACCAGTTGGGGTATTTGTTTTCATGCCCAAGTCCCTGGGCACTGGATTCCTGGTGGACATAGGGATATTCATTCAATCATTCACATTGGCATGCCTGGACCAGGGCCTTGGAACATGTATCCAGGCCTCCCTGGCTGAATACCCAAGCATTGTCAAATCAATATTATCAATTCCAGACGACTTCAGGCTTGTGTGTGGCATCTCCGTAGGCTACGAAGACACCTCAGCTCCAGTCAACCAGTTCAGAACCACAAGAATAGAAGTAGACGAATTCACCAACTGGCACGAATAGGCAGTTATGAAACTCATGCTGCCCGTACACTGGACAAGGGTACCTTGGTAGCCACCTGACGCTTCAATATTTCGATTAGGATTATGGCCCTGTCTTTTCCATCCAGGGCCTTCAAAATCCCTTCTATGACCGTCTGGTTGGGGCCTGTTACCTTGACCTTGTCACCAGGGGCAAATCCATAGGCCTCCTTCATGCCTACGGGTATGACCCCGGATTCGTCCATACGTTCCTCGAGCCCCTGGATGAACCAATCTGGCACAGGGGGGTAATAGTCCCCAAATCGGACTGGGCCAATTGCCCCCCTGGTGCTTGCTATGGTCACCCAGTTATGCACTTCAGGGTCAACATGTAAAAATAGGTAGCCGGGAAAGAGGGGAGACAAGACCTCTTTCACCTTGCGCGCATGCCTTGTTATGCGTTTGGTAACAGGAAGGAAAACGGTTAAATCCTGATTCTCAAAGTTTGCCTTTGCGAAGAACTCCTTCCTGGGTTTCGTCCTAATGGCATACCACCTGTAACCCACGGCTTTCCCACCTCCAAATAATGTCTACGGTAAATCTCACATCATTTTATAGCTAGCCGTGAGCCTCACCGTTCCTTGTGAGTATTTCAATGGGGAGCACGCACACCATCTTGCATCTCCGTCTTGGAGAACCAGTTTGGTGGCTCCATCTCCTTCAGCTCAGAGAAAATGGCCTTCATTTCATCGCCAGTCACAAGTGCCGCTCGAAGGACCTCGTCCATGTGCTCGACGCACATGATGTTGAGGGACTTCAGAATCTTTGGCTGAATCTCCTTGAGATCCTTCTCGTTGGCCTTGGGAATGATGCATGTATCAAGGTCCATACGTCTTGCTGCAAGCAGCTTCTCCTTGAGACCACCGATGGGCAACACCCGACCGCGCAAGGTGATTTCACCGGTCATTGCCACATCATGCCTTACTGGCACCTTCAAGAGTGCCGACACTAGAGCTGTGGCTATGGTGATACCCGCTGAAGGCCCATCCTTTGGTATGGCACCTTCGGGCACGTGCACGTGTATGTCAACCATCTTGTAGAAGTCCCATGGAAGGCCAAGCTGATGTGCCCTTGCCCTTACGTAGCTCATGGCTGCCTGAACCGACTCCTGCATCACATCGCCAAGCTTTCCTGTGATGGTGAGCTTGCCCTTTCCAGGCATTACAGCCACCTCTATCTGAAGCAGGGTTCCACCGGTTTCCGTCCAGGCAAGGCCATTGGCCACGCCGATGAGATCGTTTTCCTCTGTCTGGGAATGCCTGTATTTGGGCACACCAAGATATTTATTGAGTGACGACCTAGTTATCTTGATGGTCTTTTTCTCATCCTTGGACTTTGTTATCTCCCTGGCTGCCTTGCGGCAAAGGGCAGCTATGCACCTTTCGAGATTCCTCACTCCGGCCTCTCTGGTGTAGAGATGTATGATATCTTCCAGGGCCTTTGGTGAGATTTCCATCTGCTCCTTGGTTAGCCCATGTGCCTCAAGCTGCCTGGGTATGAGGTGCCGCCTGGCTATTTCAACCTTCTCTTCCTCTGTGTAGCCAGGTAGCTCGATTATCTCCATCCTGTCCTGCAATGGCAGGGGAATGGTGTGTAGTGCATTTGCAGTTGTTATGAACATTACCGAAGACAGGTCATAATCCAGGTCCAGGTAATGGTCATTGAATGCATAGTTCTGCTCTGGGTCCAGCACCTCGAGCAAGGCAGATGCAGGGTCACCCCTGAAGTCCGAGCTCATCTTGTCCACTTCATCGAGACAGAAGACGGGATTTATCGCCTTGGCCTTTTTCATGGACTGAATAATCTTACCAGGCAAGGCACCAATATATGTCCGTCTGTGGCCCCTAATTTCCGCCTCGTCCTTTACTCCACCAAGGGAAAGCCTTACGAAATTACGATTAAGGGCCCTTGCCACAGACTTGGCAAGGGAGGTCTTTCCAACGCCCGGTGGCCCAACGAGACAAAGTATGGGGCCCTTCATCTTCTTTGAGAGGCTCTTGACAGCCAGGTACTCGAGTATCCTTTCCTTTGGCTTCTCGAGGCCGTAATGGTCTTCGTTCAGTATTTCTTCTGCCCTTTCGATGTCGTTGTTGTCCTTGGTGCGTTCGAACCATGGAAGGGCAAGTATCCAGTCGATATAGTTTCTTACTACAGTGGCCTCCGCAGACATGGGGGCCATGAGCTTGAGCTTCTTGAGCTCGTGGCGCACCTTGGCAGCCGCCTCCTTGGGCAGCCTTTTGCGCTTTATCTTCTTCTCAAGCTCCTTGAGCTCACTCTGGGCATCATCCTTTTGCCCCATCTCCTTCTGAATGGCCCTTATCTGCTCATTCAGATAGTAATCCTTCTGGTTTTTCTCCATCTGCTTCTTGACGCGCTCTTTTATCCTCTGTTCCACCTTTGCGATTTGGGTCTCGGTGGACATGAAGGTGTAGAGCTTTTCAAGACGCTTTACTGGGTTGAGGGCCTCGAGGATTGCCTGTTTGTCTGCAACCTTCAAGGAGACGTGAGAGGCAATGGAATCTGCCAGCCGTGAAGGATCGTTGATGGATGAAATGGATACGGCAACCTCTGGCGGAACCTTCTTGTTCAGTTTGCAATATTCGTCAAAGGCCGAAATGGTGAGTCTGCAAAGTGCATCCACTTCAGGCCCCGACACCTTTGGTTCCACCAGGTCTTCAACTTCCACCAAGAAAAAAGTGTCGTCTGAGACGAAATTCTTTATCTCGGCGCGCCTCTTTCCCTCTATCAGGGCCTTAACAGTCCCATCTGGGAGGCGCAAAAGCTGAAGAATGGTTCCTATTGTCCCAATCTTATATATATCTTTTTTCCCTGGCTCATCTACCTTTGCATCTTTTTGGGCCGAGAGAAATATCTCCTGATTTTCCTCCATGGCCCTTTTTATGGCCTCTACGGATTTTTCGCGGCCGATGAATAGTGGTGCCACCATCTGGGGAAATAGCACCATGTCTCTGAGGGGAAGAAGAGGGAGTGTCAGGAGTTTCCTTTTACTGTCCATAAAACCTCTTTATTTGCTAACAAGTGTTGTGTTTGGAGTAGTTTTGCAGAGTGCTTATTATGATGCCTCCGCCTTTTTATTTTCATATATAAGTATTGGTTCGGCCTTGTTCAAGATGACCTCTTCGCTAATTACACACTCCTTGACATCTTCCTTGGAAGGTAGATCGTACATGACATCGAGCATGGCACGCTCAAGGATGGCCCTTAGTCCCCTGGCACCGGTCTTTCTCTTGATGGCCTCCTGGGCTATGGCCCTAACGGCGCCGTCGGTGAAATGCAACTGGATGTTGTCGATGGCAAATAGTTTCTGGAACTGGCGTACCAGTGCATTCTTGGGCTCTTGGAGTATCCTGACGAGATCGTCCTCGGTAAGCTCCTCGAGAGTAGCCACAACTGGTATCCTGCCAACGAGCTCTGGAATGAGACCAAACTTTATGAGGTCTTCTGGCTCGAGATTTTTCAATATCTCGCTATAGGTCAGCTCCCTGCTGCCATGGACATTGGCTCCAAAGCCTATGGAATATTTTCCTAGCCTCGTTTTGATAATGGAATCCAAGCCCACGAAGGCCCCGCCCACTATGAACAGGATATTCGTTGTGTCGATTTTGACGAATTCCTGCTGGGGATGCTTTCTGCCACCCTTTGGGGGTACGTTTGCCAAAGTCCCCTCGATTATCTTCAAAAGGGCCTGCTGCACTCCCTCACCGGACACATCCCTCGTTATGGAAGGACTGTCAGACTTTCTGGCAATCTTGTCTATCTCGTCGATATAGACGATACCACGGCTTGCAAGCTCCACGTCGTAGTCAGCAGCCTGAAGGAGATTGAGGATGATGTTCTCCACATCCTCGCCTACATAACCGGCCTCGGTAAGTGTGGTAGCATCTGCAATTGTGAAGGGAACATTCAAAATCTTGGCCAGGGTTTGGGCAAGAAGCGTTTTACCACTACCTGTGGGGCCAATGAGCATGATGTTGCTCTTCTGGAGCTCCACATCATCAATAGCCACATTGGATTCTATCCTTTTGTAATGGTTATGTACTGCAACAGACAGGATTTTCTTGGCTTGCTCTTGGCCTATGACATACTGATCAAGGAGTGCCTTTATCTCAGCAGGTTTCAGTATCGCAGTAGAGCCGCTACCTGCCTCATCACCACTGTCGTAATCTTCTGCAATAATGTCATTACAAAGGTCGATACATTCGTCGCAAATGTACACGTTTGGTCCAGCTATTAGCTTTCTGACTTCACCCTGACCCTTTCCGCAGAAAGAGCAGCTCAGATCGCCGACCTTGTCAAAATCATCGTTTTTCTTTGACATAACTAGTTACTCCTCCTTGGAGCTGTCTGGCCTTTTTTCCAGGATTTCATCCACCAAACCATACTCTAGGGCTTCCTTGCTTCCCATGAAGTAGTCGCGTTCGGTGTCTGCTTGTATCTTTTCAAGGGGTTGACCTGTGTGCTTGGAGAGGATCTCGTTGAGCTTCTGCCTGAGCTTTAGGATTTCGCGGGCATGGATATCGATATCTGTGGCCTGCCCTTGAAACCCTCCCATTGGCTGGTGAATCAAAATCCGGGAATTGGGCAACACAAACCTCTTTCCTGGGGCACCTGCTGCCAAGAGCAAAGCTCCCATCGAAGCCGCCTGCCCCAGACAAAGTGTACTAACATCTGCCTTAATATACTGCATAGTGTCATATATGGCCAACCCTGCGGTAACCACGCCTCCTGGCGAGTTTATATAGAGCGTGATGTCCCTGTTTGGGTCTTCCGCCTCCAAAAAAAGAAGCTGCGCAATGATCAAGTTGGCAACCTCATCATTCACCGCCCCTCCAAGAAAGATTATCCTTTCCTTGAGGAGCCTCGAATATATGTCAAAAGCTCGTTCGCCCCTTGGGCTCTGTTCTATGACTATAGGTACTAATGGCATACGTGGAACCTCTTGTTATTTATCGTCTGAATTGGCTTCTTCCCCTATTATTGGCTAGCTGCCCGATTCACTTTCTTCCTGGGCCGCTTCGTCTTCCTCTTTGATGGTCACATTCTCAAGCAGATAGTCTATGGTTTGCTTGGCCCTGAGCTTGGGAAGCACCGATTCGAAAACCGCTGCCTGGAACTGGGCCTTGTCAACATTCATTTCCTTGTAATGCTCTTCGACATAATCACTGTATTTTTTCAGTTCATCTGAAGGAATTTCCACCTTTTCCTGTTCGGCTATCTTGTCGAGGATGAGTTCGGTCTTGACCTGCTTGATGGCATCCTCTCTCATTTTCTCCCGGAGCCGTTCCTCATCAATGCCGGCCTGCTCGAGGTTGACACCGCGCTCCTGCATGTGACCTGCGATGTTATCGATCATCTGGTCGAGCTTCTTCTCTACGAGGCGTTCCGGCACCTCAAAGTCGGCTCCCTCGAGGAGCTTTTCAAAGAGCTGCTCCCTCAAGAGCCTCTCCACAGCCTCCTCCTTGTCCTTCTGGATCTGCTCCCGAAGCTTGTTCTTCAAATCTTCAACCGTCTTTAGGCCTATACCGAACCTCTGGGCAAATTCATCGTCGAGTTCAGGCTTGTTCCTCTTCTGGATATTGTTGAGTGTCACCTTGTAGGTAACGGTTTTGCCGGCAACCAGGGAGTTTATGGCATCTTCCGGATAAGTCACCTCAATCTCCCTTTCTTCGCCCTTCTCCATGCCTATGAGGCCCTTTTCAAAGGTCTCATTGAAATTGCCCTTGCCAACCTCGACGAAGTAATTTTCATTGGCGAGCTCTTCCACCTCTTCACCGTCAATAAAGGCCTTGTAGTCGATTATGGCTATGTCCCCTTCCTGCAGAGGCCTCTGTTCCTCAACTGGCTCTACAGTTCCAAACTGGTTTCTGAGGGCCTCAAGCTGCTCCTCTACCTCCTCATCGGTAACTTCCACCTTTGGCCTTACTAGTTCGAACTTCCTGAAATCAGGAACCTCAATCTCGGGCTCGATATCCATGAGTACGGAATATACGAAGTCCTTTCCGGCTTCCACCTCTGAGGCATTATCCAGCTGGGGCTCGAGGATCATGGTGACCTGGCTCTGCTTGATGGCATCTCCAATGGTCTCCTCAATGAGGCTCTGCATCACCTCTGACTTTATCTGCGGGCCATACTCCCTCTCTATAATGCTCCTGGGAACCTTTCCCTTTCTGAATCCAGGGATCGACACACTTTTCTTCAGGCTGTTGACCACCCGATTGATATGTTCATCCACCTTCTGGGCAGGTATTTCCACCTTTAGCCGCTTCTGCACAGGACTTACATCTTCTACGGTAACTTTCATTTCCATAATTCTAAAAACCTTTCTTGAATTTTTATTCTCGGTAACGATAGCCCGTTACTAAACTTCTCCCTATTTTCCCTAACTGTGTTTCTGGTTTTTCGTATTATTTTTGACCAGTAAGCTTGTTTATAGTTTGATTCAAGCTGCAGATACCGAACCCAAAGAAACCATCCACCTCGGGAAACCCCAAGAACTGTCTTTATTTGTGGTAGGCACGGAAACTATAAGTGGTGCGAGAGGGGAGAGTCGAACTCCCACGGCACAAGGCCGCTGGATCCTAAGTCCAGTGCGTCTACCAGTTCCGCCACTCTCGCACTTTTCTACGAATTTCAGTCTGACGAAATTTAATAGAGGCAAAAAATGAAGTCAATGAGAAACCGATCCGCCACCAAAAATTGATAGCCTTTCATAAAATAATGGCTGAAATTAATGCTGCAACCAGCACCACCCACAAGATATCCACCTTTTTGTACAGGGCCAGGAATGCAGCTATGCCGATTGTCAACGAGGCAGGCCCCCAGTGAACCGCCATGGCAAAGCTCAAGAAAACCGCCAACAAAAGCCCGACAAAAGATGCCAAGACACCCCGCATGGCCCTCTTAAAAAGTGCCGCATCCTTGAAACCATCGTAAAAGGGGCTCGTGACCAGGAGCATAAAAAGAGACGGTGTGAATATGGCCCAGGCACACAGGACCGCTCCAAGCACACCACTAAGAAGGTAGCCTACAAAGGCAGCGGTTATGACAATGGGCCCAGGAGTCACCTGGCCAAGGGCAATGCCGTCCATAAAGACTGCCTTGTCCAATAGCCCCCGCTTTTCAACTATTTCATGAAGCATAAGGGGAAGAGAGGCATAACCTCCGCCATAGGCAAAAAAGTCCACCTTCATCATTATTGCACACAACTTGAAGAGAAAGGGCCGAACCAGGTAAAGGACACCAAGCACCCCAACGGCAATAAGGGCCACAATGGCCGCCCACTTGAGAGCGTCTCTGGTGTCTGTCTCACCTAGGACCCCTGACAGATTCGCACGCCCAGAAGAGGAACCAAGCACCTTTCTGTAGAGAAAGATCCCTGCTAAAGCACATGCAAGGATCACAACCACAGGGCTGCCCTTAAAGAAGAGGTAGGCGGCAGCAGGAATCATCAGGGCCAAGTCCTGCCATGTCCTGATCATCTTCTTGCCAAAACCCAGGGTGGCATTGGCAACAATGGCCACAACGATCACCTTGAGCCCCTTAAAACAGGAGACCACCAAGTCTATATTCATGGCGTGCTTGTAGCCGGCAGCAAGGGCTAGCATCAGGAAGAATGCCGGAAGAGCAAACCCTGTAAAGGCTACGAGTGCACCTGCACCTCCCCGCGCCTTCAGCCCGGCATACGCCGCTGCCTGCATCGCAGTGGCTCCGGGAATGGTCTGGACCAGGGCAATCCCGTGGTCAAAGACCTCTGGGTCCACCCAGTGGTTTTTGCGACAGGAAAGATCCTTGATGTATTTCACCATTGCAGGGCCACCAAATGCAGTAAGCCCCAATTTGAGAAAGGAGACAAAAAGCTTTATTAACGACGGTGGGCCTTCCATAGTTCCTTCACCTTTGACACCATATCAAGGTCCATCTCCACCTGACGCCCCCTGGTGGTGAGATAACCCCCGATCAGCATGGAATCTGCCCCTGCCATAAAGGCCATGATCTGGGCATCTGCCAACACCCTTTCCCGACCACCAGCTATGCGGATGGCTGCCCAGGGCAGCAATAGCCTGAACATTGCAACAGTGCGAAGTATTGAAACAAGGCTCAAGGTTTCCATGGCCTCAAGAGGCGTTCCTGAAATGGGCACGAGTATATTTATTGGGCAGGAATCCACTTGGAGGCCGGCAAGCTCCCTGGCAAGGTTGAACCTGTCCTGCTCCCCTTCACCAAGGCCAATAATGCCACCTGCGCACACCTCCAAACCCGCCCTGCGGGCGTTTTCTATGGTCTCCACCCTCTCTTCATAGGTGTGTGTGGTGCAAACCCTTGGGAAAAACCCCTTTGAGGCCTCGAGGTTGTGATGGTATCGACTAAGTCCTGCATCCTTTAGGGTCTTCAGCCCTGCCTCATCCATAATCCCCAAAGAGGCGCACACACTTATATCGACCTCACCTTTTATTCTGCTGATACACTGGGCCACCTTGTCAATGAGGGCGGGCGGTGGACCCTTGCCACTTGTGACTATACTGAATCTTTCAGCCCCTGACCTTGCCGCCTCCTCTGCCTCCCTTACGATAGTGTCCATATCTTTAAATCCGTAAAGGGGGGCGCTTCCCCGAGCCCTGGAGCTCTGGGCACAAAAGGCACAATCTTCGGTGCAGCCACCGCTTTTTGCGTTTGTTATGGTGCAAAGCCCAAACCTTGCCCCTCTCTCGGCAAGCTTCACATCTAGGGCCTTTTCCATGAGCTCGAATAGACTAAGGCCCTCTATTTGTCGATAATCCAAGGTCTCACTCATTTCCCTTCTGCCTGATTCAACCCTAAACTAAGGGGTCAGGGTACCACTAACCTCCTTCAAGGTCTCCTCTGTCTTGTCCAAAATGGTTGCCATCTGTTCCCGGGTCGTACAAAGGGGTAGAAAGAGATAAATCACATCGGCAAGGGGCCTTAGCACCAGGCCCTTTTCAAGGCCCCTGAGATAGACCTGCCACCCTGCCCTCACCTTCGAATCAAAGGAGGCCCTGGATGCCTTGTCCTTGACGAGTTCAAAGGCAGCCACCATACCAATACCCCGCACGTCCCCAACAATGTCTATATCAAGGAATCTTTCCTTTTCTCCTTGAAGGAAGGAAATCCTTTCAGGAAGTTTTTCCAGCACACCTTCACTCTCGAAGACATCCAGGCTGCCAAGGGCAGCAGCGGAACATATTGGGTTGGCTGTAAAGGTGTGGCCATGAAAAAAAGTCTTTCCCAGGGAGTAGTCTGCATAAAAGGCATCAAAAACCCCTTTGGTGGTAACCGTCACTGCCAGGGGCAGCGTGCCCCCTGTGATGCCCTTTGACAGGCAAACAAAATCTGGGCAAATGCCTGCATGATCCATGGCAAACATCTTGCCCGTGCGCCCAAAGCCTGTGGCCACCTCATCGAGGATGAGATGTATCCCATGTTTCTGACAAAGCCGTGAGAGACGACTAAGATATTCAGTTGGGTAAACCAGCATGCCCCCTGCCCCCATGAGTAGGGGCTCAACCACCACTGCACAGATCTCATCAGCCCTTCTTTCCACCTCTTCTTCCATGATACCAAAACATTCCAGGGAACAGCGCCTGCCTCGCCCTGGTTCATAGAGTTCCTTGCCTGCCGGGCAACGGTAACAGTATGGCGCTGGCACCCGCAGGGAGTCAAAGGTGAGGGCGTCAAAGGGGCCCTCAAAGGCTGGCACGCCTCCAAGGCCCATTGTCCCTAGGGTATCGCCGTGGTACCCGTGTTCCAGGGATACAAATAGCTCCCGTTTGGGCTGACCCACGTGCTTCCAGTACTGGAACGACATCTTTATTGCCACCTCGACTGCAGTCGAGCCATTGTCTGAGAAGAAGAACTTCTCAAGGGCATCTGGAAGATACCCCCGCAGCCTCGATGCCAGTTCAATGGGGCCCTGGTGGGTTGTGCCTGCAAACTGCACCTGATCCAGCCTCTGAAGCTGCTCTCTTATGCGCTCCATGATTACCGGATGATTGTGGCCGTGGGTTATACACCACCAGGAGGATATGGTGTCGAAGTAGGCCTTGCCTCTATGGTCGAATAAGAAGACATTCTCGGCCCTATCCACATAGAGAAGGTCTCGCTCCTCAAAATCCTTCATCTGGGTGTAGGGATGCCAGATTAGCTCCTTGTCTAGTTTCAGCAATGTTTCAATATCCATGACCTTAGCTTCCTGAAGTTCTCGATACTCTTTAGTGATTCTTTTTAGAGGGATTAAAACCTCCTCGCCACTCAAAATAGTCAACTCATCTCAATTATCTTTGCCCCCTGCTCCTGGCTTGCCAACAAGTGGGCTACATCTGGGTGACAGGTAAAGAACAATACCTGACGCTCCTTGGCCATTTGAGAGATACCACTTGCTGCCCTGGCCATACGCTCAGGATCAAAGTTGACAAGGATGTCATCCATAATCACAGGGATGGACTCTTCCTGGGGCTCGCATATAGACATTACACCAAACCTCAAGGAAAGATAGAGCTGCTCGGTGGTTCCTCTGCTGAGCTTTGAAGCACTAATCCTTCGGTTGTCTTTGTCAACCACGACAAAACCCTTTCCATCATGGGAGGGCAGCACCATTTTGTATCTGCCGCCGGTTATTGTGGAAAAATACCCGCTTGCCACCTCTAGGACCTTGGGACGATTTTCCTCCTCAAACCTCTCCCGCGCCTTTGACAAGAGATATTCCTCAAACTTGAGAAGGGCCCACTTTCTTGATAGCTCCTTCACCCTTGCCCGAAGCATATGATACTCCTGGAGCAACTCTTCAACCTGGGTGGATGACTCAAGACGTTTTATCTCAACCTCGAGCTTCGCCAGGGATTCATGGGCTGCCTGGAGCTCCTTTTCGATACTATCGTGTTCTATGTCAAGATTAGTCAGAGCCGTCTCGAGCTCTGGAAGCGACCAGGACGAAAAGGCCTCTCTTACCTCCTCCAACCCATGAAGAGCCGTCTTGATGGTGATTCCATAAAGGAGTTTGTCATGGCTCTCCCTAAGCCTTTCAAGTTCATGACCATCCTTGAGCTTCTGTTCAAAGGCCTCACTATCCCTAACCCCATATCGAGCAAGAAGACCCCCTAGCTCCTCTTCCTTGGCCTTTAGGCTGGATTCAATTTTTTGAATCTCTCTTCTGAGACTTTCCCTTCTAAAGGACAGGGACTCCCTCTGCCTTGCCCTCTTCTCCTCGTGTTCTAACATGGAAAAGAGCCTCTTTACCGCCAGGCTTTCGTCGACTTCAGAAAATTCCCCAAGTCCAAGCTCCTCAACAAGTAACCTGACCGCCTCTTTAAACCCCTCCACCTGGCCCTTGGCCTCCTGAAACCTCTTTTCCACCTCTTCCAGGGACTTAAGATGGCGCCTTGCCTGCTCAACCGTGTCCAGAACCTCGAGGGCCACGTTTGGGGCCAT
>JAADCZ010000035.1 GCA_013154175.1 Thermodesulfobacteriota bacterium | reverse complement strand
CTGGATTGAAACGGTGCCCCAGCTCAGGACTGTGCGGCCCGTCGGCCCGCCAGGTATAGGCCAGGTTTTTGTGTTCGGCCACGCCCCTGACACAGACATGCCAGAAAAAAAAGGTCCGGTTGATCTCAGGAACAAGCTCGATGGTCTGAAAAGGGGTTGTGCTTTCCGGATGATCATAGAGCTGCAGCCAGAGCCGGGTGGCATGGCGGGAGAAGACGCAGAAGTTGATATCTCCGCCCTGCACCGTGGCGCCAACCGGATAACGGTGGCCTGGTGTGACCGGATAGGATCTGGAATTGCGGATGGATGCCATGAAAAGTGACCTCAGGGATGGGCGGGAATGAAAAGATGCTCTTCTAGTGCCATCTGGTGCCCGGATATATCAGGCAGAATAATTCTCTGCCGCAACAAGGGCAAGGACTTTACCGGTTACAGTTTTTTCTTGGCAACAACGCAAGTTGGACAGCGCCAGCATGCTGTTGCACGTTTGTCGGGCAGGCTTTCCTTTTGTATCTCCCCGGTAAGTGTATAAACGCCTGGCGCTGTCTTGGGCGCGATAACCGCAGCTTGTATTTCCCTGTTGCCCTGATGTATCGGGATGGGGCCCTTTGTGAGAAATATGGGTATGATTTGATGCGATAGGGTTTCCCTCTCTATTTAGCAGGTTTTTCGGAAGCCACTTTTAGGAAACTCCTCTTTTTTTTCATCAACATACACCGTAATATACATGTTTTCATGGGGCAGATTTTATTCTGCTGTATGCAAACATATTTTGATCATTGGAGGTTCCGTTCAATCGAGCGGATGGATATTTGGCAGAATACCTCCAGAATGTGCATAACATTGTAAAATGATATGAGAATGAGGTGTTTCCAGGGGCAATAACAGGGCAGAAGGTTGCCTGTGGAAAGTAACAGAATGATCTAAACAGAAGAAGGAGGGAGGATGAAGAAGGAGAAAAAACAAGGTGTAATGCTGATGATCGTTCTGGCAGTAGCCTGTCTGCTTGTGCTTGTTGCCAATCAGCAGAGTGCACGCGCCCAGGATGCGCCAGCGGTCAAGGACATTGTTATTGTTTCACCGCCCAACGGAGCCTTTGTCACAGACAGGACAGTCTTTCTGGCAGGTCATGTGGTCGGGGACAAGGTGGACAATGTGACCCTCAAGGGCGTTGCTGTCAAGGAGGGCAATGGTAAACTGGCCGTAAAGAATAATACCTTTGGCACCATGATCACCCTCAACAAGGGGGTGAATGTACTGGATTTCACCGCTGGCGGAGCTAAAAAACAGATCAAGATCTATTATACCCCTGGAGACAAACTGCCCAAGGGTTTCAAGCCGCCCAAGGGTTTCAAACGTTTTTACATCCATACCAAGGTCGGCCCGCTCACCTGTACAGAGTGTCATAAAAAACGCCGGGGCAAGATCAACTTCCAGAGAGTTACCCCAGCGCGTTTCAACTGTACAACCGGCAATTGTCACCCGAAGATGGGCAAGGGAGCTCCCCATGTCCATGGTCCAGTGGGTGCCGGTGTCTGTATTTCCTGTCATAATCCGCATGGTTCCTTTGAACGGCTTGAGCTTGAGCGGACCGGTCAGGATTTGTGCCTTGTCTGTCACGAGGCAAAGAGAAAAGAGTTCAACCAGGCAGTGATTCATCCGCCGGTTGAAGAGGGATGCGTGGACTGCCATGATCCGCATCAGTCCAAGATGCGCTTTCAATTGCGTGGTGACGGCAAGATGGTGAGCAGCCTGTGTTTCAACTGTCATGAGGAAGATATATTTACCAAGAAGCATCAGCATGGTCCTGTGGGAACAGGGGACTGTATCGCCTGCCATTTGCCCCATGCATCGGCCAACCAGAAACTGCTGATCGCTCCTCCGGAAGAAGGTCAGCTCTGTTTCGAGTGTCATGAAAATGTAAAAAAGCAACTGGCCCGCAAGAATGTTCATGAGCCGGTGGAGGAGGACTGCAGCACCTGTCATGACCCGCACAGTTCCGATACACGATTTCAGCTGGTGTCGCCGCCCAAGGAGTTGTGCGCCAGCTGTCACGAGGATGTGTCCCCGGAAATTTACGAAACCATCAGTACTGCAAAGTACAAACATGAACCAGTGGCCAAAGGGGAGTGCAACAAGTGTCATGCTCCCCATGGCTCCGATGTCACTTCCCTGCTCAAAGGCAAGGGGATCAAGCTGTGCGGCAATTGCCACCAGGATCTTGGTGACGAGATCGCGGACAGTAAATATCTGCATGGTCCGGTCAAGACCGGTTCATGTAACGAGTGCCATAATGTGCATGGTTCCCAGTTCAGTCGTCTCCTGATCAGGTATTTTCCGGAAGAATTCTATACCGAATATAAACAGGACAAATATGACCTCTGTTTCGGTTGTCATAACAAGGGGGTTGCCCAGAACAGGTCAACCACCAAGCTGACTAACTTTCGGAATGGTGACTATAACCTGCATTTTTTTCATGTGAATAGAAAAAAAGGTCGGAGTTGTATCGCCTGCCATAACCCGCATGCCAGTAACCAGGCCAAGCATATTCGTTATGAGGTGCCCTTTGGCAGGTGGTCGTATCCCATAGAATTTTCACCGACCAAGACTGGCGGCGGCTGTGTTGTCGGTTGTCATGCACCTAAGAAGTATGACAGAGTTAAGCCTGTCCCCTACGAGAAGAAGAAATAAGCCGCACCTCGAAGATATGAGTAGTGCGGCAATTTTTTTCTGGTTATGTGTGTACATAACTGACAGGTAGTTTACAAACGCTCATCTGAGCGCTGAGGAGAACATCCGCCTGGCTGCAGGGTAACTCTTCGTCCGGCAAAGCTCATAACTCTCGGCCGACAACGGTAAACAGGACAAGGGAGCTGTTCAATGATCAATTCATATCGTACGACTTTTGTAAAGGCGCTGGAGGTGGTGTTTCTGACATTGAGTTTTATCTGTCTATTCATCATCTGTGAGAGTACCCGTGCGGAATCCTTCCCGTTTCGGGCTCTCCATCCTGGCAAATCGATTCCCGATGTCACTTTTTCCAGTCTTTCCGGAGATGGAACAGTTTCCATTCATTCCTTTGCCGGTAAACCACTGGTGCTTGTTTTCTGGGGCGGCGACCTGCCGGCCAAAAAGAAACGTTCGAGCAAGGTACTTTCTATTATTGGCAAGAATCTTGAGACACTGAAAAAGAAGAATGTTTCTCTTCTTGCCGTCAATGCCCAGAACGATAGTGAGAGCACTATGCAGGAAGTCCTCGATGCTGCAGGATTTACCGCCCCGGTATATGTTGATTCGTCCAGGAAAGCCTATGGGAGTTTCGGTATTTATGTTCTTCCTTCGGTGCTCTTTGTCAATGCCGAGGGCAAGGTGACCGGCGGCATTGGGTACAGTAAGGATTTTGATCAGCGCTTTATGGGTGAGGTTGATGTCATGCTCGGTACCAAGACCCGTAAAGAACTTAAAGCAGAGCTCAATCCAGTCATGAAGGAGATGCCGAAGGAAGAAAAGCTGGCCCTTCGTCATATGAATATGGGTAAAACCATGCAAAGCAAGGGGATGTTGGAAGCTGCCGAGCGTGAATATCTCAAAGCTCTGGAGCTGAATCCGAAACTTGCCCCGGCCCGCGTTGGGCTTGGCTGCATTTATGTGGAACAGGACAAGCTCGATGAGGCCATTAAGGAGCTCGAGACCGGATTGGATCAGCAACCGGATCTTGTGGAGGCTGAGATATGTCTGGCCAAGGTCAGTGCAAAAATGGGTGAGGTGCAGGAAGCTCTTGAAGATATGCAGACTCTGCTGTTTAGGAACGGCCGCAATGCGGACCTGCATTTCATGGTTGGCAGTCTGCAGGAGCAGCTTGGCAATATCAAGGAAGCTGCTGCTGAATACAAGAAGGCTTACGAACTGCTTAAACGTAAAACTGTCCTGCATGAAGAACAGTAATCAGGAATCGGACGGATAGCGTTGCTCCTGGCAGCTTTTAATTCTACTCCATAGCAGAAGTAAACACGGATAAAAAATGGCCGCCTCCCAAGGAGGCGGCCATTTTTTTTATGTTTTCCTGACAGGTACAGGAATTGTCTTTTCAGACGGTCCGGGTTTGAGGATTATTCATATTCATCCTCTTCAAGTGGAGCAGGTTCCAGGACTTCGTTCTTCTGAGACTGCTCCAGCTCTTCTTCGGGTGCTGTTCCTGGTTGTGGTGAAATTTCCTGACTCCCCTCAAGAAAGTCGGTTCGCTGCTTTTTGGGACTGGCGTTGAACAGTGGGAATTTATATTCAAAGGCAATGTCGAGGACCTGTACCCGCTGGTTGAAAAGGTCGGCAACAATCAGGTTGCCATCCCTGTTCAGGGCGATGGAGCTTGGAAATTGGAACCAGCCAGGACCTGTGCCCATGCCGCCAAATTCATACATGAAGGTGCCGCCAAGATCGTAAATGAGAATGGTGTGGCGCATGTAATCAACCACGTAAACGGCCTTTTTCTCCTCATCTATGGCCAGGCTTTTAGGGCGGCTCATTTTCCCGGTCGAGCCGCCTTTCTGGCCAAATGAAAAGAGCAGTTCCTCGTTGAGAGAGTAGACATAGACCTTACTTGTTTCTGCGCTGAGAACGTAGAGATGGCCTTCCTTATCCCTTGTGACATCTGTCACCTTGACCGGACCTGTCGAGGGAGCGTTCTCTTCAATGTAATTTTTTTCCTGTGTGGGCAGCAGATCCGCCGGAAGCAGATCACGCATATCCGGAGTGTCTGTTTCTTCTGGTTCTGCTGATGTTTCAGGAGGTGCATCTTCCACTGGTGAAGTGTCTGCCTCCTCAGTGTTGGTTTCCTGAAGGATTTCCTGATCAAATATCAGATCCATGGGTTTGAGCCAGTGCAGGAAGTTCCCGTCTTTATCAAGAACCAGCAGGCCCCTGGCATTTTGTCCGGTAACATATATGTTGCCGGTCTGGCCAATGATCAGGTTTGTCGGGGTAAAATCTTCGGCATCGGGAATATCATCAAAGGTGATTTCGTCCACAGGAAAAAAGGCCGGGTTGAAAATTGTGATCCTTGCCTTGCGGTCCAGTGTGGTGCCCTGGCACACATAGACCATCCCTTCATTGTCGATATAGGCCCCACGGGGAGCGTCCGCGCCTCTTCCTGGACCGAGTGTTGCTGTGGGAAAGAAATTTGAGCCATAAACAATGATATTTCCCTTGCCGCCAACCACAACATATGTTTCGTCTCTGTCGCGGTCATAGGCAATATCAGCAGGATATTGTAACCGTTCCCCCTGTTCGTTCCGGGTAATTACAGTGATCACTTTGATCATCACCTCGTTTTCCTCCCCCTCAGCGGCCAGAGCCGGCAGGGAAGGAAAGAGGAGCGTCACTGCTGTGACCATATACAGCAGAACTACAGGTATGTACCCTGTACGGATATTAATGATGACATTTACTGCAGACATGTCCACCTAACAGATCGCCAATAAGAAGATAACGAAATCTTGAGCCATGGGGGTTGTGGCAACTCGTACAAGAGAGTTCACGTCCTTTTCTCCTGGGATCGGTTTTGCCGCTCAACGGATGGTTGCCAACAGGATGTCCGACAGTTACGCCCTGCAAAGACGTGTGGCAACTGGTGCATAACGCATTAATTGGTTTGTAGAGTTGAAATCTGTTCGGACTGGAATGGGGATCATGGCAGGCGATACAGCCCCCACCCTCGATAATGCCATGGGAATAAAAGCCGACTCGCTGCCTGAGTGTATCTTTTTTGTCGGCATGACAACCGATACAGAGGGCACTGTGGCCATCGGCCCAGAGCTGGAATTCATATTTGTCGCCGTGCGGGTCGTGGCAGACCGTACAATCTCCAGTGCCAACCGGACCATGTACATGGGCACTTTCTTTGAATTTGCGTTTATTAACATGGCACTCAAAACAGACATCATCGACCCTGCCTGTGAGAATTGAGATCCTGGTCTTGCCCTTTTTTTGTTGATGGCAATTGAGGCAGTGCACGTTGGCGGACGGGCCATGCCGCCACTGGGGTTGACTGATCAACTGGCGGTGGCAGGAGAAACAGGCAGGTGAGTAATCCGAACTTTTCTCCAGCTGTTTGACATCCAGGTTTGCATCTTTTGGGAGTTTCTTCGAGTGACAGGAGGAACACTGTGCTGGAATAACCTCTTTTCTGTGAAACAGATATGCAGCAGGGATCTCAAAATCCATGTTCATAATGGTTCTGACCGGTTTATAGCGGATTTTCAGTTCTCTCTCATCGGGAAAGATCCTGAATCGATTGGTCCCTTTCTTTAATGGCAGGGTGTAGTGTACATACCATGTTTTATTTAATTTCTGAGATTCCAGAACGTCAATAATCAGTTCTTTTTCACCTTGCCGGGTCAGCCGTTCGATTCTGAGCTCGGAGAGTTCATTTTTATCGATCACCTTGAGAACCAGGCTGATGTTGTTTTTTCTTGCCTGCAGGAGCAGTGGTTTGTCAGCCTTGGGGCAGACGATGGTGTACGCCCTTGCCGTCTGCTGACAGGGGAAAAACAGCATGGTTATAAGGAGAACGGTCAAATAGAACGCTGGTTTTCCAGATCGCCAAAAGTTTTGTGAGAAAAATCGTGCTGTATTCATACCTTTAACCTGAACAGAACGTCTTTCATTCGTTCCAGCGCATTGATGAGTTCCGTGGAGGAATGGCTGCGGCCCAGCTCTTCCACTGTTGCATATTCCTGTTGGATTTTTGCCGTCTGTTGACGGAAAAATTCAGTTGTCTGATTGATCTCACCTGCAAGTTCCTGGAGAATATCATCCTCACGGAGCTGTATTTTTTTGGTCAGGTCACCTTCACGGACAACCCGCAGGTCCTGTTCAATACGAAAGATTGGTCCGGCTATTTTCTGGGGCAGAAAAATGGCAAGAATGAAACCGGCCAGGGCCGAAACAGCGGTTCCGGCAACCAGAACAGGAAACAGCAGGTCACTGACCCTTCTGATCTGTATGTGCGCTTCCCAGAAAGAGGAGGATATTTCCTGTCTGGAATATAAATAAAGGATGAGAGCCGCAACCATGGAACAGATAAGAATGATGCCACCAATCCGGATAAGTAACCATTTCTGCAATTGCCTTTTCACCGCCAGATTAAGACGTTTGCGTGCTTGTTTTTCAGGATGAGATGATGAAGACCCCATGGGTTTTCTCCTTTTGAGCAAATATATTTATTTCAAACAATAAACAGGTCTGATTCAGTCGTAATTTTTATGACATCCGATGCAGAGAGCCTTTTTAGAGGGACGGATCACCCTGGCTTCATAATTGGAACCATGAAACTGATGGCAGCTCATACAGGTGATTCGTCCATCGGCAAGCACTGGATACTCCTTTGGAATCCGCATGCCATTTCTGGGGCGCACTCCTACTGGATGTGTTGCTCCCTCCCAGTAAGATGCATGACAGGATTTACAGACTGTCATGGATACCTCAGCGCGACTCTTCATAGGAGGATGACGAAAGGTTTTTTCCTTACCAGTAGCATCCTTTGTTGTTATTACAGCGTTCTTATGGAGGTTGCGACGTACACCTATGGTCATGAACGTCGGCTGATCCGCAATAACGTGGAGAAAATAATTACCGTTGACAGAGGAGAGGCTGTATTGAATTCGTGGTTTTCCGCCTGTCGTTTCATCACTGTCTGTGCGGGGAAGAATATAAGTTTTGTCTGTGGAGAAAAAATGGGGGCCAGATTTGCTTACATTGCCGAATACATCTATGGATACCACAGTATACTGATATTTTTTTCCAGGAAGCACAGGTGATAACCGCATGCGGTGTTCGGTTGTCAAAATCGGATCAAATGGCGTTTTGTTTTCATCGGGTGATTGTATGCCATATAAAACCTGTCCACCTGCCGGCCGATCGGTATGCCATTGGATAATCGCAGAGAGAAACACTCCTCTCTGTAGACCGATAAAGGAAACATTTTCGATATGCGGTCCCTGATGGTCATCTTTCAGAACCGGCAATTTACTGATTGGAGGTAGTGGAATCTGGATACGGGTTGCTTTGTGCTGGTCACCTGCGACCTGAAGGAAAAGCGTATCGTCAACCTGAGAGGCAGGAATCAGAAACCAGTGAACTCTGGAAGGATCAAAATGTCTGCTGATCCAACGGATGCTTTCTTTTGTTTTCTGTTTACTTCGTTTCGCAGCAGGTTGTTGGGTTTCCTCCTGGGATGGATCTTTGCCAACCAAGTGACATATCGTACATTTTTTTTCTCTGAAAGGTTTATGGATGTAGCGTTTCATGTTGGCCCTGTTGACCATCTTTTCATGACAACGCACACATTCACTGTCGGATGATCCGTCAGCGGTGGCGGCAATGCCGGTGGCATTGCCTGCCAGAAAGAAGGTACAAAGCATTGTTGTGATCAGAAACAGTTGTCTCATGCTGAAGCAGGTAAGTGAGTGCATGTCCTGGAACTCGTTAAATTGTTAGAATATGCGCAAGCGCGTAAACAGACAGTGCGTGTTGATCTTGATCCCTGCCGTGCATCCATCTTGTTTCGTGCTGCTGCATACTGAATCTCCCGGATGTAGTTGTTCAGTTGACGACCCTGATCCCCAGAGGGCGGGAACCTAACTCTATTCGGCCAGTGGGCTTCCCTGTTGATGGATCTAATATATCCAATGTGTTCTGGTCGGCATTGCCCACATATATCCATCTGTTTCGAGTATCATAGGCCATTTCCAGGGGGCGTCCATCCAGAGGGACTGTACGGCCGACGCCCAGCTGGCCCGGGCTTAACCGGGAAATAGATTTTGAATTATAGTTGGCCACATAAATAAATCCGCCGGCACTGATAATACGCCGGGGGGTGAAGTCCACTGCAATTCGTTTATTTTCTCTGCTGTTTATAAGGTCGTAGACCAGTACGGAGTTAGCGCCGGATTCAGCTATATACAACATCGTATCATTCCAGATCATAAGCCCCTCTGGTTGGGTTGCCGTTGAAATGGATTGAACCGGAGAAAGTGTGTCCGGATCAACAAGGACAACGCTCTGTGACCTGGACAGTGAGACCGCAAGCAGGTTCTGTTTCG
>JAADCZ010000026.1 GCA_013154175.1 Thermodesulfobacteriota bacterium | reverse complement strand
CTTTTGAATGGTTTTTGATTCTTTTGGGGATATTTCCCTTTTAATTTGCTATTTCGTGATTATTTGTTATCTCCAATAATTGGAGGTGGGTGTGTGCTTGATTATCAAGTCTACACTTTTAAATGCGCCTGGTTAACTGATGCCTTCATGCCCAACTATTGGGGCTCTGCCCTGAGGGGTGGCCTTGGCAAGTGGCTCAGGAGGGTGAGCTGCATCCTGCGAAATAGCAGATGCCACCAATGTGTGGTTCGGCCCTCATGCGCCTATGGGTTTGTCTTTGAGACAGAGCTTCTGAAAAGACAGGATATAAGGGTGGTAAATGCAAGGCCGCATCCGATAGTCATCGAGCCCCCTGTGCCTCCACCGCGAGAGACCGAGACCGGAGCCGAATTTTCCTTTGATATCATTCTCCTGGACAAGGCCAACGACTTTTTTCCCCACATCTTCTACAGCATCATGAAACTTGGTCAGCAAGATGGCTTGGGTGCAAGAACCAGGGAAGACTATGGAAGATTTGTTATCCAGTCTGTCAAATGTGCCACTGAGCTATTGTTTACAAGTTCTGTCAGTGAGCTGAATCGTCCATCACGATTGGCAAGGCTTGATCTGTCCCAACTTGAACCCGAAGATAGGCATGTCTTGGAAGTAGGTTTTGAAACTCCCTTCAGGGTAAAGCACAAGGGGAGTCTCAGCAGCAACATTCCATTTCATCTGCTCATAAGGGCTGCCTTAAGGCGGATTGCCTCCATGGAGGCAGCTTATGGAGATGGTGAGCCCCTGCTGGATTACAAAGGCCTCATATCGAGGGCTGAAAAGCTGGAGACGGTTTCTAGCAACCTCAATTGGCTAGAGATTCCCAGATTTAGTACCCGTCAACGGAGGAAGATGCTCATTGGGGGCCCTGTTGGCACTGTCAGATATGAAGGGGAGCTGGCTGAATTCATACCCCTGTTGAGATACTGCGAGACGGTTCATGTTGGAAAACAAACCTTCTTTGGACTGGGTAAGATTAAATTAATGTAAACTCGTGGTCAAAGACACGGACCAGCTCGTAAAGGACGGCATCCAGCACGTGGGAAGGGGAGTAATTTCTCATCTCAGAGTAGTAATCGGACACATTATTACCAGTTAAAAGATTTTGTTGTTGACAATGTGAAAAATTTTTAATAGTGAAAGTCAAGGATGGAGGCATACAAGTTGGGTTTTTATCAAATTGGAAAAACGATTCCCCAGGAAAAGGAACCCGTTATTGGCATATGAAAAGACGATTTAGGAGTTCACTTTCTGCTGGGTAGGTCTTGATTCAACAGGCCGTGATTAGATAGTTTCTGAGAGTTTCTTCTATTGCGTGTTGATTCTTGGAAAGTCGCTGCCGCAATTTTCATCCCCAAAATCCAATAACCCCCCTCCATCTTAAGCTCGTTATCTGTTTGTCGAGGAAGCAACAGAAGTAGGCGAAGTGGCTGCACATGAGCAAGCCATGAATTTTCTCCTCATAAATGGTTGCCCAAGATTAGGGGTATAGGGTGATAAGAATGAGATCTTTAGACAAGTGTCCAGAAGTCAAAGTCGACGAGTTTTCCCCAACCAGGATCCTTCCTCTTGATAGCGTCGAGTTTAAACTGGAATTTCTGACCCCTCTCTATGGTGGGGGAGTGATTGCCGGGGAAGTAGATGAGGTTACGCCGGTGCGTGCTCCATCTATCCGGGGGCAGCTGCGTTTCTGGTGGCGTGCTACCCGGGGTGCGGCCTTTGACAATGTTACCGCACTAAAAAATAGAGAGGATGAAGTATGGGGTTCTACAGACAAGCCAAGTCCGGTTGAGGTTGTGGTGGAAGGGCCTGAAAAAATTGAGTACAGGAAAAAGGATGATCATGGTGGGCCTTTTGGATTTGAAAAATATGGGCCAGAGTCCTACGCGCTTTTTCCTGCCCTAAATGACGATGACGCCGGTGACCTTGCCAAGGAAGGTCTTACTTTTAATGTCAATATCTCATGGCCATCAGATAGAAACATAGACAAAGACATTCGAGCTGCAATCTGGGCCTGGGTCAATTTTGGTGGCCTTGGGGCCAGAACGAGGCGGGGCCTTGGAAGCCTCTGGTGCAAAGACCAACCAGAAAGGTATCATGCGGATGACCTGGATGCTTTTGAGCAATGGTTCAACGATGCAGTTTCTCAATTCGAACTAGATCATCTTGGGACTCCACGTCCGTGGCCTGTATTGCCCAGGGCCTTTCTTTATTTGAAGAAGTGTGGCGGAAGTGCCCTCGATGCCTGGCATGAAGGTCTTTCTGTGTTGAAGCTTTTTAGGCAGGGAAAAAATATTGGCCGGGACCCTGGAAGGGAAAATAGGCCTGGCCGTTCACGATGGCCAGAGGCTGAATCAATCAGGGAGATTGCCGTTGAACAGCTAGGGAAAAACCGTAAAGAACTTAGGCTTAAATCCAAAGATAATCGTCCTATACCAACGCCTTATTTCCCAAGGGCCGAGTTTGGTCTTCCCATAATCTTTGAAATACGAAACGAGGGCCTAAAGCCTACATTGCTTCCTCCTTCAACCAATGGCGAGCGCATGGCAAGCCCAGTCGTGATTAGGCCATTAAGGTTTGTTAATGAAAGCCATGCAACTCTAATATTTTTCCTGGCCACTCATCCGTTGAATCAAGCGCGTCTTAAGCCTTCAAACAAAGACAAGCTGAAAAAGGAAGTCCAAATAGACGCCAGTCATATTCGAAATCCAGAGCTCACCAGCTATAAGAATTCTCCCCTTGCTGGCACTTCTACTGGTTCAGCCCTAGAGGGTTTTAGAAATTTCATCAAGACACGTGGGTTTAAAGAGGTGAAGCCATGAAGAGCTGGCTTATATCAATAGCAGTTGGGCCTGTTCAGGAGTTTATTGCAGCAGCCAGACGCACCAGGGATTTCTGGTTTGGCTCATATCTGTTATCAGAAATTAGCAAGGCTGCAGCAAAATCTATTGCCGATTCATGTGGCACTGACAGCCTTATTTTCCCCGCCCCCAAGACTTTTGACGATCCGGATTCTCTGAAGGAGGCCAGTGTTGGCAATGTGATAGTTGCCAATTTGCCAAATGATAAGGAGCCAGTCCAAATTGCTGGCATAGCTCGCAAGGCCGCTGAAGAGAGGTGGAAGGAATTTGCACAAAGTGCCTTTGAGCAGGCCGAAAAATACATAGAAGAGAACATTTGGAAGAGCCAGCTTGACGACGTTATTGAATTTTACGCGGCCTGGGTGCCACTTGAAGATGAAACAAGTTACACGGCTTCCAGGCGCCGTCTAATGCAAATAGTGGCTGGAAGAAAGTCCTGCCGTGATTTCATTCAGGACGAATCGAGCACGCTCCGCCCAAAATCATCCCTCGATGGTGCCAGGGATTCGGTCTTGAAGGAATTGGGTGGTAAAGAGCGAAAAGACAGAAGAGTGGATATCTGGCTGGCAAAAGGTGAGCAGCTCGATGTTGTGGGTCTCACAAAGCGTATTGGAGGTGGAAAGAAAAGCTATCCTTCAACTTGTCGGGTTGCAGCAGACCCTTGGATCAGGGCTGCCCAGCGGTGCACAAGCGGAGCATCAGAATTAGGCAGGCTCAAAGGGATATGCATGACCGATTCTGAAAACCTTGGTCTTGTCAAATTAGACGACAATAGGTGGCCCAAGTATGCCTCTTTTCCCTTTGATACCACTTTGCTCTTTCCTACAAGGTACAACGATTATTACCGGGAAACGGGCATAAGGCTATCTGACAATAGAAAGCTCGTTGATTCTGTTGAAAAACTACGAAAAATATTAAATGGCAAGGAGCCAAATCCTTATCTTGCCATTTTGATGGCAGATGGGGACAACATGGGAAAGACCATCTCAAGGCTCGCCTCCCCTAAAGAACATCAGGGTTTCTCCAATATTCTTTCAGAATTTGCACAAAAGGCTAGGCAAATAGTAATGGAGGCCTACGGCTGCCTCGTCTATTCAGGCGGTGACGACGTTTTGGCCATGGTCCCTTTGGACACCTGCCTGATTTGTGCATGGAATTTGTACGAGTCTTTTCACGACCTTATGAAAAAACATAAAACCGCAACTGGTCAGGTGCCTACACTCTCTGTGGGGATTTCGATTGGGCACTTCATAGAGCCCCTGGAGGATCTGTTTCAATGGGGGAGACTTGCTGAAAGGGATGCAAAGACTCCAAACAGAAATGGCCTTGCAATTCATTGGCATTCGCGAAGTGGCTCATCGGTAGAGATAAGGGGCAGATGGGATGCGCTTTTCTATGAGCGTATGATCTACTGGGTAGAATCCTTCGACAAGGGCATCATTCCATCCCAGGTGATTTATCAGCTTCGCGATATTGCAGCTGAATACAAGGGTTGGCCAAAGGATGAGGCCACCCAAAAGGCTATTGGTTTTGATGTATTGAGGCTTCTTAGGAAGAAAAAGAGCCCGAAGGGTGAGGCAGAGGTGAAATGGGAGGAGATGGCCCATTCTATTAGGGGTGCCGTTGACAGCGGAGGAAACATGGAAAGTGGCCAGGGAAACTATTTTCCGGGAGTGCTCCAGCTTTCCAATGAATGGTGGATTGCCTCTCAGCTTGCCCGGGCCCGGGCCTTTGAATGTAGGCAAGACGAAGGATCGTTAGAAAAAAAATGAGGTCGACCAAGATGATGCCAATTGAGATAGTGCCGCACGATACGGTCATCGCAAAGGATGGCAGGCCCTTTGGAAGTGGGCAAGCAAACCGCATGCGCTCTGTGGAGTGGCTTTATCCGTCTGTTTTGGCAGGTTCTTTTCGAACCATGCTGGGTAAGGAGATTTCCAATGGTTTCGATGCAGACACGGTAGACATTCTTAAGTCCATAAAGGTTAAGGGCCCATTATTGAGATACAATGATGAGCTTTATTTTCCTGCTCCTAAAGACATTGTCATGGATGAATCCCGCAGGTTCTATGTCAAGAGGCCATGCGTCTTAGCCGAGGGAGAAGGGTGCGACTTGCCCCTGTCTGGCCTGCTGCCAACCATGTTGCTGGATTCGCCCGAGGAGGATTTCAAGCCAATTGGTGGCCCAGCCTTTTGGTCTGGGAGTAATATGGTTCAGTGGTTGAGTGAGCCAAATGGTGAAAGCTTTGGCCTACCAAGGTCTTTTGAGCCGGAAGACGGCTTCCTGGAATCCATTGAGCATGAGATAAGGACACACATAAAGATAGACTCGACTCACGGCACAGTCGATCCCAATGAGGGGTTATTGTTTTTGTCAGACGGTCTGGTTTTTCCAGAAGGTTTCTCCATAGCGGCCTCGGTTGATTTTCCAAAGGATTTATCTTTCGAATCGGTACGCAGCCTTCACCCATTGGGTGGAGAACGCAGGCTCTCTCTTTGGAAGAGCGTTGACAGCCCTGATTTATGGAAGTGCCCTGACAAAGTTAGAAGGGTTCTGGAGGATAATCCAGAATATATCCGCATGTGTCTAGCAACACCTGCCATATTTGAACGTGGGTGGCTTCCCGGATGGATAGACCAGACCACTCTTTCTGGAACCATCCCGGGAACCTCACTAGATGTGGAGCTCAAAGGCGCATGCGTCGAAAGGTGGAAGCCTGTCTCTGGCTGGGGGCTCGAGGCTGGCAAGGTGGGGCCAAAGCCTATACGCAGGATGGTTCCTGCAGGCAGTATCTATTTTTTCAGGGTGTTGAAAGGAGATTCCCAACAGCTAAAGGAGTGCTGGCTGGAGTCAGTCTGTGATAACGAGCAGGATCGACGTGACGGTTTTGGCCTCGCCTTATGGGGAATATGGCAAGGCTGAACTTTTTTATAAAGGATTGGAGGCCAATATGATTGGACACGTAGTACCATTTTTCATTCATGCAATTACACCCTTGCACGTGGGGGCAGGTCGAGGAGTACGATTCATTGATCTGCCAGTTATTAGGGAAAAGGCAACAGGCTGGCCCATTGTGCCAGGTTCCTCGATCAAAGGAGTTCTGGCTGATTATCACGGTGCCACCGATGAAGGGCGAGATCAAAATGAAAAGTTGCGTGCCGCCTTCGGACGTGCAGACAAAGGTGCCCTGGATCAGGGAATGCCAAATGCCGGCTCGCTAGTTTTTACAGATGCAAAGGTCCTCTGTATGCCAGTTAGGAGCTTTTATGGCACCTTTGCCTGGATAACGTCTCCCTTGGCCCTTAAAAGATTCCTGCGTGACATGAAAACGGCTGGCGATTCCTTGGATATCGACTCAATTCCCGAGCCTTCCACCCAGCAGACTCTTTTGGGAACGAATAACTCTGCGCTGCAAAAGGATTACAAGGTCTATCTGGAGGATAACGATTTTTCTTTTCAGCCTGACGACCGGGTTAGGAAATTTGGAGAAAAGATAGCCCAGGCTGTCTATAAAGATAACCATGGGTCCTGGATAGATGAATTTTTGAAGCGATTTGCCATTGTTACAGATGACACCTTTGACTTTTTTTGTGAACTGGGAACCGAGGTGAGAGCCCGGATTAGAATCGATCAAGATACCAAGACCGTTCAGGAAGGTGCCCTTTGGTATGAAGAGGCCCTGCCAGCAGAAACCATCCTTGCAGGTATCGTATGGTGCGACAAGGTTTATGGTGCTGAAGCCCCTGAGCCTTCTGAGCTATTGAATGATTTTTGTAGCAACACTTTGACTCTTCAGCTGGGTGGTGGAGCCAGCATTGGAAAGGGGCTTGTAAAGATGATTTTCCAGAACGGAGGAGACTAATGGAGACGCAAGACTGCAAAAGGGCGCAAAGGGCCTATGAAAGGGTTATTAGTCGGGTCGATTTTGAAAATTCTGACAAATATAAATCCTTTGCCCTGAGTTTTCCTGCACTGATTCACTCTGTTGGTCTGGCCCAGGCCATTGCCTATGCCCAGGCCAAAAGTTTGCCAGAGTACCAAGCTGACCTGGCCTATGTGGTTGGTATGGAAACAATGGATGTGTTGGCCAAGGAGTCCCGTTTGGCCCATCTTTCAGAATACAGGCGGTTGACCTTTGAAGTAATAAACTGCGCATCGTGGATAAAACGATACGTAGAGGCATTTTTCAAAAAGAAAGATAATCAGGAGTCACCAAATGGCGAGCCAAGCGTGTAGAGACGTACTTCACAACACAAATCTCGATGAAAACGACAACGCGGGGTTGGTCTTGGACAGATTTCTGAAGGTGCCCTATAAGGACGATGGGCATCCTCAGGCACGCAAAGAGCTGTTCGAGGCCGCTGTCAAGGGTCTCAGCTCCTCGAAAGAGCTCTATAAGCTCGCCTTCAACCGTTTCCGGGAAATGGTTAAGACAACGCCGGGTTTTGTGGACTGTTTTCTCAAGACAAAAGGACGATTGATCGTGGGGCTATCTTCCAGCAACTGTCTGGAAACGGGTGTGACTCTACACCACTGCTATGGAACCCCTATCATTCCAGGCAGCGCTCTAAAAGGGCTTGCCAGTCACTATTGTCACAATGTTTGGGGTGAAAAAGAGCCAAGGTTCAGGGAAGGCCAGTCCTATCATGAGACTCTGTTTGGCACCACTGACGACTCGGGGCACATCACCTTCTATGACGCATGGATGATTCCAGGGTCCATAGGCCACTCCGAATATGGCCTGCTGCAGGATGTCATGACTCCACATCATGGGGAATATTATTCAGACAGCGGGAAGGCACCAACTGACTTTGACGATCCAAATCCCATCTCCTTCCTATCTGTGCGCGGGACATTTCTGTTCGTTGTTGCTTGCGATGCAACAGATGATGAGGGGAAAAAGTGGGCTACCTTGGCCATGACCTTATTAACCCAGGCCCTTGTCAACTGGGGAGTAGGAGGGAAAACAAATGCCGGTTATGGAAGGTTCGAGCTTGAAAACAGGGGGAATAGTGCAGTATCGCTCCTAACAGATGAACAAATCAGAAGCATGGTGGAAGACATGTCCCCAAAACAAATAAGAAAGGCATTTGTAGCTGACTGGAATAAGACGCAGGCCTCATACGGAGAAAGGTTACAGGTATTTATTCAGGCAGTGAGGGATATACATGGCCAAGAAATAGAAAAAAAGTGGGGTAATTCAGAAAATAAGAAAGATAAAAGGATGATACGGAGGATATTTAATGAACATTAGTGTTCCAATATCATTAGTAGGGATGAGTATATCGCTTGGTGACATTCTTTCCAAAATTTTCAGTGCCAGTGGTGATAAGGATGGGCTTTCACCAAAGGATCTGGAATTTACGTTCACACCTATGAACAGGTGCAAGGGGCTTATTGCATTTGTCAGCATGGGCAGGGGGTGGACATCTGCCCGGGACGCAATCAGCTTCCATGCCCACGGCCCTGATGGAAAGAGCAGGTTGCTGCTTGAACACGTGTGGCTTGTATATTCGCCAGCCAGTTGTGAAAATAGCGAGAATTTAAGGCAGCATGCAGAAAAGCTTTCTGTCAATTGTCATATGCATAAACTGGATATTTCAAATAGCATTTACGATCTGCAGACTATCAAGGGCGAGTTAGATAAGATTGCAGGAAAGGCACCTAAAGAGGGGCTCGATTTTGAGGATATCGCCATTGATATTACAGGGGGTACGGCAATAGCGAGCATCGCCTTCTTTCTGGCGGGATTAATATATCGGTTTAAAATTGAATACATGAAGCCCAATGAGACAGACATCAACGGCCAGGCAAAAATAGAAGCCGGATCAACGCCATTTGAAATAGAAGTAAGGACAGGCAAGTAATTCTGAATCAAAAGGTGTGTTTTTCATGTAATGAAACTAAAAAAACGAAATTAAATCAGCAGGTTGCTGAAATTTTTTTCATGGCTCAAAATGGGGGTACATTATGAATTTTTCATAACCTGTTGATATTGCTCCTGAATTTGGAAGATTTTGTTGAAGAATTGTCGTGAAAAAAGATAGCTCTTGCACGAAAAAAGGGAGGTTATTAAAATTGCCTATATAAGGTTCTGATTTTTATATCAAAAAAACACGACCTGTCTGAATCATTGACCTGACTAAGAAGGGATTGAGACGATAAGTGGCGCAAAGAATGCCGCCCTCCCGATACTGTCTGAATCATTGACCTGACTAAGAAGGGATTGAGACCTTTAACAGTCAAAGGTTTCAACAGGCTCATAAGCAAAGTCTGAATCAT
>JAADCZ010000057.1 GCA_013154175.1 Thermodesulfobacteriota bacterium | reverse complement strand
CCTGGCCCATAGCCTTCATAGGTGACCTCTTCATAGGCTACGCCCTCGAGTTCGCCGGTACCCTTCTTTATGGCGCGCTCGATGTTGTTCTTGGGCATGTTGGCAGACTTTGCCGCCTCTATGGCAGCCCTTAGTCTCGGGTTGGCTGCCGGGTCCCCTCCGCCAAGCCTGGCGGCCACTGTGATTTCCTTGATAAGCTTGGTAAAAATCTTTCCTCTCTTGGCATCCTGAGCAGCCTTTTTGTGCTTGATAGTGCTCCACTTGGAATGTCCAGACATCAATATCCTCCAATAAATCTTTTTCTATCTAGGGCATGGATAAGGTACACAAGTTGCTTGAAATTTTAAAGCTCAAAGGCCCCTTGAAAACCTATTCAAAACATCCTCACCTTGTCATACATCGATTGAAGCTCTGTCTTGACCACCTTTTCCAGCCTTGCCAGATTTCTCTTGTGTCTCACCCAAATCTGGTGCCTGGCATCCTTGTCAATCAGTTCCGCCACACGGTGTCTCACCCTTTCCCACAGATCCCTGTCGTAGGCGGATTTAAGCTCAACGAGCCTGTCCGGATTGGAGGCAACTTCCCTTATGAATCTTGGAAAGGTAATCTTCTGGAAGTAGAAGGAACCTATACCAATGGTGAAAAGGAACCAGATAATGGGCCACAGAAAGGTATCCACGCCCAGATTTCCCGTGACAAGGCTCAGCAGAAATGGATCCGACGGGTATCCAGTCAGGAGGTTCATCACCAGATCCCCCATGAGAAACGCAAACACAGCAGCTATCCCCACGGATTTTACGAACCGCTTGAGCCTCGAGACGAACATCTCCTTAAACTTGTCCATTGCCCGGATTACGAGGCCAAGCTCACGCACAGCCCTGTCCACTTCCTGAAGCATGTGAAAGAGCCGCATCCTCGGGGCATCCATCAGGGCCTTTTTGAGCTCTTCCCTCTCCTTCTCCCACACCTTGAACTCTTGGGGCACTTCCTTTCCGGGAATCTTTGCATAGGTGAGATAGATTCGGGGAATGTCCTTTCTTCCTGTCATCTGGGAAAGGTTCCAGCAAAGGGTTCCATAGGCCCGAACCAGGTCTTCTAGGTTCTCACACTCATCGATTCTGTTGAGCACAAAGAGCACCCTGTCTTCCCCGGCAGAGGCAGGCAAGGTCATTCTGAGGACCTTGTAGGTCTCCTTGATGGTTCCTGCCTTGTGTGGATCGAACATCAGGACTATCAGGTCCGAAAGCCTGGCCAGCTCCCCAATCACCCCAAGAAAATCATAGCCCCTATCCTGCTCGGTGACAGAGTCGAGCATCCCGGGGGTGTCGATAATGGCAATGTCCTTCAGTTTGTCTGAATCGATACGCTTCATCACCAGGTGGGAGAGGAGCTTTTCACCAAACTTTCTAAGACCGCCAAAGGGAAACCTCTCATCGGCAACCACAGTGCTGCCAGTGAGGTCTCCAGGGCTCTCTCCCTCCTCTGGCGCCGTCAGGATGGTGAAGCTGTCATCGGTTGGGGCCTGGCCAGTCCTTTGAACATCCATGCCCAGAAATTCATTGATGAAAGTGGACTTACCAGAGGAATAGTTACCGATTATGAGCACCAGGGGCTTCCACTTGATGGGTGTCATGAGATCATCAATGCTAAAGCCATAACACTCGAAGACCCCAGACAACCTTTTGGGTATGATCCCCTCTATTTTCTCCTTCAACTCTTTGGCTCTTATATTGACAGATTGTTGCATCGTAGGCTCCTAAGGATTTGTTGATGGAACTCTAGACTGTGGCTGCAGGCGCTGCTTTCCTAAAAAAGGGCAGACAGTCTGGACCGCTAATCAAGACAGCCCATGAGAATCTGAAAAGCGTGCGGTTTCCTACTAGGGCCTTTTATCATGAAAAAGATTGCTGGTGCAATGGACATTTTAAGTGGCCCCTTTTGGCAACAGAAAGAGATAGACCCAAAAAGGGACTTTGTCATGAGGAGGGCTCGTCTCAGACCACACAGCCATTTTCGTCCTGCTCGAGCTCGCCGCTAAGGCCCATTTCAATGGCCGAGGTTGCAAGCCTGTCCACAATCTCGTTCTCCTCATGGCCGCTATGACCCTTGACCCATCGCCACTCAACCTGATGCCTTGAGGCAAGCTCATCTAGGCGCCTCCACAGATCCTCATTCTTGACTGGTTTGCCCTTTGCGTTTTTCCACCCTCTTCTTTTCCAGTTGTGTATCCAGCTTGTAATGCCATCCTTCAGATATGAAGAATCTGTTGTGAGAACCACCTTGCACGGCCTGGTAAGGGCCTCAAGTGCCCTTATGGCTGCCAGAAGCTCCATGCGGTTGTTTGTCGTCCTTGAACAAAAACCCTGCATACGCTTTTCATGCCTGCCATAGCGCAAGAGCGCTCCCCAGCCTCCAGGGCCCGGGTTTCCAGAGCATGCACCATCGGTAAATATCTCAACAGAAATCGTTTTTTCAGACCCAGATTCAGACACGTTTGACTCCCTCATCCCTCAAGGTTGAATCGGAACCGCCGTCACTACCCCACCCTTTGCCCGTGCCAATGCTGAAGGGGAGAAATATCTTTATTTTTATTTGTTCTCCAGCTCCCACCACTTCCAGCTCTCCTCCATGATCCCTGAGTATCTGTCTTACAGTCGAAAGCCCAAGCCTTCTTCCAACCACAGAGGTGTGAACCCTTCTGGCTCCCTGAAGAATCCCTTTGCGGGAAGGGGCAGTCCCAGCCGGGGTCAGGGTAACTATTGCCCCAAACTTCTCTCTTCGAAGCAGGATGAAAATCCGCCTGCAGTCCCTGATTCTTCCCAAAAGGAGCTTCAGACACTGGGCAACGGAAAACTTTATCAGGTCAGAATCCATATTCACGAACACAGGGGCTGACTCATAGGTAACCTCCAGGTCTACGCCCTGCCTGGCTGCCTCCTGCTGGGCAGAAGTTACCACCTCTTTTACGAGCTCATTTAGATCCCTCTGGGAGATGGTCATACCTTCCTTGCTCTTTATGAGCTCGAACTCCCTGACTATCTCGTCGAGGCGCTCGATCTGCTCAAGCATGACCTCAACCTTTTTTCTAAGCTCTTCTGGAAGATCCTTTCTCTTAAGAAGGCGCCTTGCAATACCACCAATGACCATAATGGGGTTTCTGATGTTGTGGGCGATGCTCAGGGCAAGCTCTGCCCTGGTTCGCTGGCTCACGAGAAGTTCTGTCTCCTTGTTGAGCCTCAAAAGCTCCTGGCTTATCCTCTCTATTTCCATTTTGTCCTGCTCGATGCGTTCCATCACCTTTTTCATCTTTTGGAAAAACACGGTGATGGAGGCAATGAGCAGAAAGAGGGCTGAGTTTATGGAACCGCTAATTGGGGATAGTATGGCCCAGTAACCATCAAACCCAAAACCAATCAACAGGTATTTGACGATGTGCCCAAGGGACCTCGAGAGGGAAAAGGCAAAGAGGGCGGCAAAAAGCCAGTGAAGATAACCATAGAGGAAGTTATCTGGCTCCTTTGCGGCTATTGCCCGTGCCTCCTTGAGGCATAGTGCCGAAATGACAATCAGGCATACACTGCCTGCAAGGTCCACAAGTACGATTGGGGTACAAAAACCCATGCTCATGGCCCCGAATCCTCGATCAAGTTTTGCCTGCCCCGGTCTCTTCCATGGAAATGAACCTGTTCAAGCGTCTAAGGCCCAAGTAAAAGAACAACATGGCCATACATGCCACAATTGTGTCGAACTTCGTTATGTACCAAATCCAGAATCTTTTCTTGTCCAGTGAGGTTACGAGATTCATGCAGGTGGGATCCACCGACTGGCCCATGCCGTGTCCGATTAAGGTGAGAACATTCCAAAAGGCAAGGGTCAGGGCGCCCATGGCTATGGCCTTCCACCACCGCTTTTGCCAGAAGGTGCTCCTGAATATCATGAAGAATAGCCACAACATGGACGAACCAAAGCAAATATGGGCAAGTTGATGGATATATAGCCCCTCGCTCGCCCCATGCTCCTGGAATGCCAAACACTCGTTGGGTGTAAAAAGTAGAATAAGGACAAGGAGTGTGAAGGATACCTGTAAACCTTTCATTACATGAGCCTAACCCGGCCTTTTGCAGCAATAAAGGGTGACTATTCCAAAGGTCATTGGCCTGTAGGTCACATCCACAAAGCCGCTTTTTTTCAGCATAGTACAAACTTCTTCCTGGGAAAAGAAACCCTGGATAGATTCTGCCAGATAAACATAGGCCTCCTTGTCACCAGAGATGAGCCCCCCTATCCTTGGAAGAATCCTATGGAGGTAGAAGCGGTAGATCTGCTTGAAGACAGGTATCGAAGGCCTTGAAAACTCGAGGATTGCCCCCTTTCCCCCTGGCCGCAACACCCTGTACATCTCAGAGAATCCCTTTTCCAGGTCCGCCAGGTTTCTTATCCCAAAGGCAACTGTGAAGCCGCCAAAGGTCTGTGATGGCAAGGGGAGATTTTCGCCATCACCGCACACACAATGAATGAACTTGGCTTCCTGCCTGGAAAGCCTGGAAAGGCCGTATCGAAGCATGTCGAAACAGAAGTCAAGGGCGATTACGTGAAGCCTCGTCTGCCTGAAGACCTCCCTTGAAAGGGGCAGAGTCCCTGCACAAATATCGAGTATTGGCCCCTGGGTGTCGCGGAGAGTCTTCACGGTCTTGTAACGCCACAGCCTGTCTATTCCAAGGCTCAAAAGAGAGTTCAAAAAGTCGTACTTGGCAGTAACGGCAGAAAACTTTTCATGGACGAAGTCCTTCTTTTCTTCAATGGGAACGGATACAGACCTATTCTTATTCTCTTTTTCCATATTCTACACTTCCACAATCTCTGGCAGGGCAGAAAGCCTGCCCATCTGATGCAACAGCTTGAAGAAGTGGGCAAGCCCCTTCAGCTTCAAGCGGGAAAGATCAAACTCGATTCCCTTTAAGTATGAAAGACAATCCACCTGGGGCATGGGTATCCTGCCGGCTACCATTGCGCTTATCTCATCGAGCCTCCTTGCCCCTTCATGGTAGGCAAGCTCGAGCCGCTGCTTGAGGTTTTCGAGATATTTCGTGCCAATAAGCCCTGAATCCCTTCGCACTGCCCATAGGGCGAATACAAAGGGAAGGGATGTCGTCTCATACCAAATGGAGGCAAGGTCATAGGCGTAATAGTCAGGGTATGCCCTGTTTATCTTGAGGGCCTCATCCCCTATGGCAAGGTATGCCGCCATGTCGTTTCGTGCTGCCTTAAAGTCCTTGAAGGTGCCAGTTACATATTTTGGTGCAAGCCCGTTGAAGTATTCGAGTATGATGTAGAGAAGATTGACAGAGGTCGCCGACTGGTTGGTAAGACAGATCGTCTTTGAGGAAAGCTCGTAAATTGGCACCTTGCTGTAGAGCACCACGCTTCCAACTGTTCCAGTTGCGCTTATGCAGTAGCCCTTTAGGACAAAGTAGTCCTGATAGTCCTGGCCATAGGCGTAGGAAGATATGAGGCCCACATGTATCTTGCCTGCCCTTAGCATGGAGTTTAGGGCAGCAGGGGTGTCCTCCACTATTTCCCAGCCTTGAATTGGCCCCTTCTCCCTGAGTGGTACCAGAAGGGGGGCGGTATTAATGTAATTTACGACCCCTAACCTGAATGTCTCCTCGCCCTCGTTAAGTGTCAACGGGTTTCATCCTCTCTTCAACTGGTTCTGTGCACAAAAATTCATATATTTCCCCTGCCCTGGCATCAACATCTGAAAGGACCAAAAGGGCTCCAACCCTGCCTGGAGCGATGCAACCAAACCTTTCCCCAAGACCAAGGGCAGACGCCCCTCCGAGGGTTGCCGCCTCTACCAGGCGCCAGGGCTCAACTGAAGGAAAGGCCTCGAAGATGGTCCTCAGCTGGCTGAGTATAGACAAATTGGTGCCACTTGCAAGGCTGTCTGTACCTATACATAGCTTTACGCCCCTTTTTATAAAGGTGTCAACTGGTGGAAGCCTACCACTTATAAAAAGGTTGCTTTCAGGGCAAAGACATACCCACGCCCCTGTTTCAACCACCTTGTCAATATCGCTGTCATCCACAAAGACACAGTGAACGCAAAGGGTCTTGTCATCAAGGAGGCCCTCTTCTGAAAGGAGGCTCATGGGAGAGGTGGAACAGCGAAAGAATCTGGAAATGTCCCGGCCTCTCGATTCGAGGATGGCTGAAATGGGCCCCTTGGCGGACCTAACAAACTCGAGCTCCTCCTGGGATTCCGAGACGTGAATGGAAAAAGGATAGCCACGCCGGGAACAATCCTCCTTTATGGCCCCAAGGGCCTGTCTGGAACAGGTGTACACAGAGTGGGCACTGAAGGAACGCCTGAGAAGGAACTGCCTGTCATCACCTGCATCAAGGATTTGTGGATCAAGGGCAAGAACATCTGTTTGGGGATGGATTATTTCTAGAAAATTATGGATAAATGGCTTGTTAGAGATTAAACTTGACGAAATGGATGAAATTTTTTGTATGTCATACGGCGTGTTTGAAATGTCCCCAACAAGGCCTGTTCCGCATCCACAGGCAAGCTCCAGGCCCCTTGCGATATGGCCCAAGCGCTCATGGTCCGATTGTGACACACCTTCTGTGTGAATAAGGCTCATGAGCCTTTTGAGCCACTTGCCAAACCCCAGACCTTCTGGAATCCGCCCCATTGCCCAGCTTAGCTCCAAGTGGCAGTGACAGTTGACGAATCTGGGCAGGATTACGGAGCTTGGGCCATGATCCACGACAGAGGCGGCTAGAGGGGCACACCTTTTGACATCATGGAACTTGCCAAGGGACCTTATGACACCACCATCCAAGAGGACGGCCCCATCTTCAATGGGTGGTGAGCAAATGGGCACCACGAGGGCAGCCCTGTGAATGGTGGCATGGTGCACGGCAGCGCTATTCAACCAGGGTGTAATCCATGAGCCTCTGTCTGGGTTCGAAACCGGCCCCCCTTATGTGGCGTCTGATGTCCTCTTCAGACAACCTGTGGCTTACCCCAGCAGCGGCAACCACATTTTCCTCTATCATGGTGGAGCCAAAGTCATTTGCCCCAAAAAAGAGGGCCATCTGGGCCACCTTGTAGCCCTGGGTCACCCACGAGGCCTGGATGTTCTGAAAGTTGTCCAGAAAGATTCTGGATACGGCAAGCACCTTAAGATACTCGTGAGCAGTTGCAGGCCGGCAGTCTATGGCGGTGTTTCCAGGCTGAAAGGGCCAGGGAATAAAGGCTGTAAAGCCTCCAGTGCGATCCTGAAGCTCCCGGAGCCTTGAAAGGTGTGTAACCCTGTCTTCAACGGTCTCAACGTGCCCGAACATCATGGTGGCAGTGGTCTTTAGGCCAAGTTTGTGGGCGGTTTCCATGACCGAGAGCCACTGGCTGGCCGTTGCCTTTCTGGGGGCAATCTTTTCACGCACCCTGTCCACGAGTATCTCTGCACCGCCTCCTGGGATGGAGTCGAGCCCGGCATCTATTAGCCGCTTGAGCACCTCCTCGATGGACAGACCGGAGATGTTTGAAAAGTGCACTATTTCAGGAGGGGAAAATCCATGGAGATGAATGTCGTACCCCTTTATGAACCTCACCATCTCCTCATAGAAATCAAGCCCCAGTTCCGGATGGAGCCCTCCCTGAAGCAGTATCTGCGTACCCCCAAGGGCCTTTGTCTCCTCGATCTTGCGACCAAGCTCGTCAAAGGAGAGCACATAGCCCCCTTCCTTGTCTGGTCCGCAATAATATGCGCAGAACTTGCAGCCAGATATGCAGATATTGGTGTAGTTGACGTTTCTATCGATGACGTATGTGACTATTGGCTCAGGATTTTTCTGATAACGCCTCGTTGAGGCCAGTTGACCCAAGGTGTGCAAATCTGCATTCTCATAGAGCCAGAGGGCCTCATTTTCATCTATCCTGGAGCCAGAGCGGACCTTGTCGGTGATTTCCTTTATCATGGCGTTTCTCTATCCAGATGTCTAAAAAGGATGCTATGAGACCACCCTGATTACGTTATAAAGGGTGTCTCGTTCCACAGGTACCCTGCCGGCACTGCTGATGAGATACTCGATTTCCTTGTTGGAAAGGGCCTGGGATGTCTCACCGCCGGCCATGTGGGTAATCTTCTCCTCCAGCACTGTTCCATCCATGTCGTCGGCCCCAAAACCAAGGGCGAGTTGGGCCACCTTGGGGCCAAGCATGACCCAGTAGGCCTTGATATGGGGGAAGTTGTCGAGCATGAGCCTTGACACAGCAATGTTCTTAATATCGTCTATGCCGCTGGTTGGAGCCACATCGTCGAGGGCGGTATTTTTGGGATGAAATGCCAGGGGAATGAAACACATGAAGCCGCCTGTCTCATCCTGGGCCTCCCTCAAGGCCATCATGTGCTCTATCCTTTCCTCCACTGTCTCTATGTGGCCATAGAGCATGGTGGCATTGGACTTTATTCCAAGCCTGTGGGCAGTCTTCGCTATCTCGAGCCAGTCGTCCCCAGGCAGTTTCTCAGGGCAAAGCCTCTGGCGAATCCTTGGGCTGAACACCTCTGCCCCTCCCCCTGGAATTGATCCGAGACCAGCCTCTTTGAGTTCGAGCAGGGTCTCCTCAACGGACTTGCCCCCCATTTTGGCGATATGGGCTATTTCCACACAGGTAAAGGCCTGGATGTGGATGTCGGGCCTGACCCTCTTTATCTCCCTGAGCATGTCCAGGTAGTAGGAATATGGCAACTCCGGATGTATGCCCCCCACTATGTGAACCTCCCTGATGGGCTCGTCCATCCGTTCCTCTATCTTTGCGACTATCTCCTCGATGGACATGCAATAGGCCCCTGGCTGCCCTTCCTCCTTGCCAAAAGCACAGAACTTGCACAGATTGGTGCAGACATTGGAGTAGTTTACGTGCTGATTGTAGATGTAATAGGTGTAGTCGCCGTTTTTGCGTTCCCTGACGATATTTGCCAAATAACCAAGGGAACAGATATCGTTGGTTTCGTACAGCTTTATTCCATCTTCCTTAGAAAGCCTCTCCCCATTGGCTACTTTTTCGTAAATCTGGGTAAGGCCGGCTCGCTCCAGTGACTCTTCTATGATTGACTGTGACATTATCCTTTATCTTCTTCCTCCTGCTCTTTCCCCTCCTCAGGCAGAACGTCCCTGATTGCAACCTCAAATTTCAGAACCTGGCCAGCCAAGGGATGATTGAAATCGACCATTATGGCCCCGGGCCAAATATCACGAACCACTGCGGGCCTCGTTATGCCCAACTGGTCTGGCACCTTGACCACCTGCCCCTGTTCGACAGGGCCCTGAATCCGCTCCATTGCCACGAGCATCTGTTTCTTTGGGTCATAGAGGCCATAGGCGTAGAAGGGATGCACGGTTATGGTCTTGACATCCCCTGGTGCCATGCCAACTATGCCTTCCTCCACAGGCTTGGGGAAATCCCCCTGACCACAAACAAAACTGGCTGGCCCCCCACTCTTTTCAGATGAGTCAACCACTTTGCCAGTGGCCAGCCTCACAACATAGTCCATTACGACCCTGCTTCCCTTTTTAACGACTTTGGATGCATCGAGGTCGTTTCCAGACTCATTCCCACCCATGGTGTCTGGAGAGGTGGATGCCTGTTCGAGATTATTCAATTGGACTTGTCCTCCTTTTTGGGCGGTACTGGTATGCGAAAGAACTCCACACCCTCATCCTTGAGCATCTTTTCCTCTTCCTCTGTGGCTACCCCCCTGATACTGCGGGGTTCAGTCACGCCATAGTGCATCTTGAGGGCCTCGGCTGCGAACTTGGTTCCAACGTCCTCACTGGTGGCAACTACCTTTTTGTAAAAGGTTTCCACAAGCTTTGCCACTACCTCCTGACTGATGGCTCCATCTCCGCTGGGTGCAGTGCTCCTTTTCACCTTGATGGGGGATAGTGCCTTTTGGATGTGCCTGTCTCCGCACACTGGGCACTCAAGGATGCCCTGTTCCTTCTGTTCCTCAAAGGCCTTGCTGTCCTTGAACCAGGCCTCAAAAACGTGATCATTTGCGCATTTTAGATCGAACACTATCATAACATATTTTTGAATCTCTTAGCTGATAAGAGGTGTCTCAAAAGGACATCTCAACTCCATAATAATACCTGAAAATTATCAAAATGACCATAAAGGCTCGGAAAATAGCAACATTTCCTATTTAAGAAAATCGGATGTGAGACCGATACACTCAAGCCTGCCACCTGTCATGAGGGCAACCCTCGTGGCTAGACGCCTCGTCTCCTCCTTGTCGTGGGTGACGTAGACGAGGGTAAAGCCAAGGCGCCCTTGCAGGGAAACTATCCTTTCACATAGCTTGTCCCGAAGCTCCCAGTCGAGACTTGACAGGGGCTCGTCCATGAGGACAAGCCCTGGCCTTGCAACGAGTGCCCTCGCTAGGGCGACCCTTTGTTGCTGGCCACCGGAAAGTGTGGAAGGCCGCCTTTTTTCTAGCCCTTTGAGGTCGGTCATGTCTAGAAGCTCCCCAATGCGTCTTGCCCGCTCAGGTCCAGGCACTCCCCGAGCCTTGAGACAAAACTCTAGGTTGCCATAGACACTAAGATGAGGCCACAGGGCAAGGTCCTGAAAGACGAAGCCTATGCCCCTGTCCTCCGGGGGCACGATTATCCTGCCGCTCTCAGACACGGGCCTTCCATCTATGAGCACCCTGCCCTGTCGGGGTGCACAGAAACCTGCAATCAGCCTTAGAAGCGTTGTCTTGCCACAGCCAGAGGGCCCCAAAAGGACGAGTCTGTCCCCCTTATTGATGGAAATATCCACTTCGTCGAGCACCACCTGGTCATTCAAGACAACCTTTATCTTTTCTAGCTTCACATGACACATCTAGGGCATCACCTTTTTTGAACTTGTAAAATGTCTCCAAAGAAAGGTGGCCGGCAAGGTGACAGAGGCCACCATGAGCATACAAAGGCCAGCCACCACCTCTGGCCTGCCATTGGCCATTACAGTAAAGATACGCACAGGAAGGGTATCGGCTCCCGGGGGGTAAACCAGCATGGTGATGTCTATATCCCGCAGACAAAAAAGAAATGAGCAAAGCCACGCTGCCAGTAACCCCTTTCTTGACAGGGGCACCAGGATATAGGCCACCCTTTGAATCCAGCCTGCGCCTGCAAGCTGTGCTGCCTCCTCCATGGATTTGGAAATTGCCCCAAGCTGTACCAGCATTATCCGGGTTGCGACAAAATAATACCTGGCAACGTAGCCAATTATGACCATCCACATGGTTCCATAGATAGAGCCCGTCCACCTGGTATTCCAAAGCTGGATGAGCCCTATGGCCAGAACCGCCCCGGGAATGGCAAACAAGAGAAAGGAAGACATGTCCACAAGCCACCAGCTCCATATCGCCCTGTTTTTTATGAGATAGGCAGCCAAAAAACCCGTAACTGTAAGGATTGAACCACCTATAATTGCAAAAACAAGGCTCCTCACAAGGGGGCGTGCACCAATTTCTAGGACGTCTTCAAGAATTCCAGGGGTCATGGCCCTGTAAAAAAGGGCGAGGATGGGCAAAAGGACAACAACAACGCAGATTCCCCAAAGGATAATGGCAAAGGGCCAGGCAAACCTTCCCAAATCTATGGTCAAGAAGCCTTGTGCATGTGGCTGCACTTCCAGACCCGTACCTTTTTTATATAGAAGCACTATCTCAACCAAGAGGACAATGAGTGCCACGGCCCCAATGGGGAGACTTGCGGCAGTTGCCGCCTTGAAGTCATACATTGCAGAAAACTGGGTGAAAGCCTCTACCGGATAAACAGGGTAGCGGAGATAGGAGGGAACACTGTACTCGCCCAGGGTGAGGACGAACACAAGAAGAAAACAAAAGGCGATGCCAGGCAAGACAAGGGGCAGGGTCACCCTTGTGAGAACGCCATGCCAAGGGGTGCAAAGCCTTGCTGCCTCCTCGACTCCTGGCTTAACAGTGTGCAAGAAGGCCATGACCAAGAGCATGACGACAGGCAGGTACACCGTGGACATTACCAGCGCTGCCCCCCAAATGGTAAAAAGTCCAGCCTGGAGCCCCTCCAGCCAGGGCTCTGGAACCAGCAGGGAGAGGATACCCCCTGGAGTCAAGGCCTCGTTCCATGCAAGGGCAAATATGTAGGGGGGCACAAGGAAGGGAATGGTGAATGCAAATATGAGAACTGAACGAGACGGAAGATTGCACTTTCCAAGGAGTATGGCCAGACAAACCCCCAAAGTCGTGGCAATCACGGCCACCAGGGCTGAAAGGGCCAGGGAGTTCTTCAGAAGGAGCAACTGGCGCCCTGAATGAAACAGCTCATGGTAAGGGGCAAGGTTCAGATTTCCATTGGAAAAGAGACTTGCTCCAACCATGAAAAAAAGTGGCAGCAGCCCGGCAACGAAGATCACCAGTGCTGCTGCCCAAAGAAAGATTCTGGCTGTCATTTAAGACCGGCCCACTCCCTCAGAAAGGGTTGAATCTCGAGCATCTTGGTTGCTACCTTCGCATAGTCAACCTTCATTATCCTTATATCTTCAAGGGGTTTCATTCCCCTTGGCATCTCAACGCCCTTGTGAAGGGGTATCTGGGCGCAGTCCGCAAAGGCGAGCTGCCTTTCCACCTCCTTGGACAGCAGATAGTCAATGAGTTTGCGGGCTGCCTTGGGATGAGGGCACCCCTTGATTAGAACGACAACATTTGGAACTATGAAGCAGCCAAGCTCACCCTTTCCCTGGTCTGGATAGACCATCCTGACAGGCCTTCCCTGACGGATGCGATTGACAGCATCGTCACTGTCCACCAGACTGAAGTCATACCTTCCAGAGGCGACGAAATCGGCACTCTCCCCATTGCTGGTGGAGATCGCCACCTGGTTCTCCTTCATGGATTCCATGAAGGCCCGGGCCTTCTCATCCCCAAGTACAGTGAAGAGTGCTGCAATGTGGGCTGTTGTTGTGCCAAAGAGGGGGTTGGCAATGACGGCCCTGCCCTTCCACCTGCTCGATGCAAGGTCAAATATGGACCTTGGCTCCTCCTTCACCCCTTTATTTACAATGAGCACCCTTGCCCTTGCGGAAAAACCTGTCCAGTAGCCGTCTGGATCCTTGAAAAGCGGGGGGATTCCCCTTGCGTTTTCAGATACGTAGGATTCGGCAACCCCCTCTTGTTTGAGAACCTGTGCCCTTATTGGTTCATTTGCCCAGTAGACATCTGCCTGGGGATTGTCCTTTTCGGCAAGAAGGCGGTTCATGACCCCGGTGCTCTTGGTCTCCTCTGTATCGTAGACCGCCCTGACCCTGATGCCCGTCCTTTTTTCAAACTCCTTGAGAACAGGCTGGGAAAATACCTGATCCTCTGAGACGTAGACCACCACAGTCTTTTCTCCTTGGGGGCCTTGCTCCTTTGAGCAACCGGCAACTGAAAGGGCCGATAGGACTAGGGCAAGGGCAAATAGGAGACTTCTTAGATGAACAGGTGGCCTACTGGTCTTGTGTCTGATTTCAAAGTCCATGACTACCTCTCAAGAACCACCTTGAAGTTGTCAAAGGAGGTGACGGCATCTGCCTTTGTCCAAAGGCCCACACCTCCCTCTTTCTCAAAGTGACTGTCCCGCCCCTCGAGATAGAGCTTTCCATCGAGGAAACATTTATATTCATCTCCCCTTTGAACTATCTTCATAGTGTGCCAGCCTGGACCGAGTCTGACCCTTGCGCTATTTATCATCATCCTGTGGCCATTTTTTACATAGTAGATGCGAAAGTTGTCCTCAAGGGGGTTGAATCTTGCAACATAGTAGTTGTCTTTGTCCTGTACCCGCCACATTATTCCGCCACCCCTGTCGATGCGTCCGCTGATTGGCCTTAAGGCAACGGATATCGAACCGTCGACAAAGGGAACCATGTCGGTCCAGCACAGATTGAAGGTGCTGCCCGAATGGTGGTTGGTGCTGGAGAGGGCCAAAACCTTTTTTCCAGAAGGCGCACTTGGATCGAGCTGAACCTGCCATGTGGCCAGAGGGCCGTACTGGCCAGTTGCCTCCACCTTCCAGCCCGGTGGCAAGGCGCCAACATCCACCTTTTCAAAGTCCCAGAAGAAAACCTTCTTTGCACCAGCCTCTTCCTTTGCCAAGGAATCCGTTTGCCAGCCCACCATGGCAATTGCCAAAAAAGCCGCCGACATCAGCAGCAGCGACACCACAATCTTGCAAAAACTCTTCATGATTTTTCTCCTTTTTTCTCGCTCAATGGTAACTATTAAATTTTTTTAGGACGAGATGTAGAAACTCCAACAACTTCTCTATTGATTTAATATAGGTTTGGGTACAAACTGACAACAGGAGGTTTGCACCAAATTTAGCAAAATTTAAAAAAATTTAATAAGCGCGCTTGACATTTTCTCATTTTTAAGATTAAGATTGTCTTAATTATCAACTTACTCTTGAACCTGAAAAACAGTATACACCTCTCAACCCAGTCATGAAACATCTTCAACCCCATAGTGAGGATTAAGGACATGGGAACTTTGTCAAAAATTAAGGATCTCTACCTTGGCGGTATGAAATCCATGAAGCTGGGCAAGACCTTGTGGAAAATCATCGGAATAAAGCTTGTGGTCATATTCGTTGTCTTCAAGCTCTTTTTCTTTCCAGACGTAATGGACAAGGTCTTTGAGACAGACAGCCAGAAGGCGGAGCATGTCTTCCACGTCCTCACGGCAAACGCCGGCGGCAACGTTACCAAAGGGGAGATTAATCACCAAAATACATATCTGAGGAGGTAAACCTATGCTGGAACAGATTGATCTGAGTACGGTCAACTGGGCCAGGGCGCAATTTGCCCTAACAGCCATGTACCATTGGCTCTTTGTGCCCCTGACCCTTGGGCTCACGTTCCTCTGTGCCTTTTTTGAGACGATCTATGTCAAAACGGGCAAAGAGGAATGGAAGGAACTTACAAAATTTTGGATGAAGCTTTTTGGTATCAACTTCGCCATTGGTGTTGCCACCGGTATCATCCTGGAATTCGAGTTTGGCACAAACTGGGCCAACTACTCATGGATGGTTGGCGACATCTTTGGTGCACCCCTTGCCATCGAGGGTATTGTGGCATTCTTCCTCGAGGCCACCTTCTTCGCCGTGATGTTCTTTGGATGGAACAGGGTTTCAAAGGGCTTTCACCTCTTTTCCACCTGGATGGTGGCTATCGGCTCAAACCTTTCAGCCCTCTGGATTCTGGTGGCGAACGGTTGGATGCAGTACCCCACTGGCATGGCCTTCAACCCAGATACCGCGCGCTTTGAGATGAAGAATTTCTTTGACGTCGTCTTCTCCCCCTATGCAATCAGTAAGTTCACCCATGCAACGACATCCGGCTTCGCCCTTTCTTCGTTTTTCGTAATCGCCGTTGCATCCTACTATCTGGCAAGAAGGCGCCATGTGCTCATGGCCAAGAGGAGTATTGCCGTCGCATCGGTCTTCGGGCTCGTGGCATCCCTGATGCTCGCCTTTACTGGGGATGAAGCCGCCTATATCGATGCCCACTACCAGCCAATGAAACTTGCTGCCATGGAGGGCCTGTGGGATGGAACCACAAACGCCCCGGTTGTCGCCTTTGGAATCGTCAATGGAATGAAGAAGCCGGGAGACTACCAGGATCCCTTCGTATTCGAATTCAAGATCCCTGGTCTCCTCTCCCTCCTTGCCAACAGGCAGCCAGGAAGCTTCGTTCCCGGTATCAATGACCTCGTATTTGGAAACAAGGAGAGGAACATCACCGGGGTTACAGAGATGATGGAAAAGGGCAAGCTTGCAGTGAAATATCTTGCCGAGTACAAAGAGGCACAGAAGGCAGGGGATGTTGCCAAGGCCTCTAATGCCCTTACAGAGTTCAACAAATATAAACAGTACCTTGGCTACGGCCATCTGAGGTCCCCTGAAGAGGCGGTTCCACCGGTATCCATGACTTTCTATTCCTTTCACATCATGGCTGCCGTTGGTTCTGCAATGATTCTTGTATTCCTTCTCTATCTCTTCTACACAGCCAAGGGCACCATTGAACGCGCCACTTGGCTCTATCCCATTGGCATCATCTTCTTCATCCTGGCTTTCATCGCAGGCGAGGCCGGTTGGGTGGTGGCAGAGGTTGGACGCCAGCCCTGGGCCATCCAGGGGCTGCTTCCAGTCTCAGTAGCCAGGACGGACATCGCCCCGGTGAACGTCAAACTCACCTTTTTCATGTTCTTGGTCACCTTTACCCTGCTACTCATCGCAGAGGTAAGGATTATGCTCACACAGATTAAGATTGGCCCAAAGGAGGTGAACTAAATGATTGGCAGCCTTGATCTAGCCACATTACAGAAACTGTGGTGGATACTTGCCTCAGTGGTCGGCTCCCTGTTTCTCTTTCTTACGTTTGTCCAGGGAGGCCAGACCCTCATCTGGCAACTTGGAAGAACAGAGAGGGAAAAGTCCCTTATAATAAACTCCATTGGAAGAAAGTGGGAGCTTACCTTCACAACCCTGGTGCTCTTTGGAGGCGCACTCTTCGCCGCCTTTCCAAAGTTCTATGCCACAAGCTTCGGAGGCGCATACTGGGTCTGGATAGCCATTCTGTTCACCTTTATTGTCCAGGCCGTAAGTTTCGAATACAGGAAGAAACCCAACAACCTGTTCGGTCCGACTGTCTATGAGGCATTCCTGTTCATAAACGGTGCCATTGGAATCCTTCTGATTGGCACTGCAGTTGGAACCTTCTTCACAGGAGCAAATTTCGTCCTGGATGAGTACAACTTTGTAAAATGGACAACTCCCTTCAGGGGCCTCGAGGCAGCACAGAACATATTCAACGTAAGCCTTGGACTCTTCCTCGTGATGAACGCCAGGGTACTTGGCGCCCTCTACCTTCTTAACAATATCGATTTCACAAACATGGAAGATTTCAAGGAGCGCACAAGAAATGCGGTCTTCACAAACTTCATCGCTGCCCTGCCCTTCCTGCTCATAGTCCTCATCGGACTTTTGACCATGGACGGATTTGGCGTAAATCCAAATACAGGCGTGGTATCCATTGTACCCTTCAAGTATTTGAAGAACCTCGTCGAGATGCCCATCGTCCTGGTGATTCTCCTTGCCGGACTTGCCCTTGTGATTTTCGCTGTCTACTCGGCAAAGTTCCTCAAAAGGGAATCTGGCATCTGGTTCGCCGGGCTTGGCACAGTGCTAGTGGGTCTGGCTGTCTTTTTCACAGCAGGCTTCAACAACACACCCTTTTATCCCTCGAGGGCTGATCTCCAGTCGAGCCTGACCATCTTCAATGCATCGAGCTCGCACTACACTCTCACTGCAATGACCTATGTTGCCCTTATCATACCCGTGGTACTCGCCTACATTGCCTATGTATGGAAGCAGATGGACAGCCAGAAACTCAGGCCAGAGGAACTCGAAGGCCCAGAGGCACAGGAAAACTACTAGAGGAGGTAATGAATCATGCAGGGATTTCTCATAGCATGCTGGATAATAACCATCGTAGTATCCCTTCAAGGGTCGATAATGCTCCTTAAGAGCAAGGACTTGTTATAATCGCAGCTCCCCCTATACACCTTGAGGCCCCCGGCCCCTCGACTAGGGACCGGGGGTTTTTCATTTTGAGACCTTGGGAAACTGAACGAAATTCAAGGCTCGAGGCGTAAGGCGCAACCGTTACGCCTTAGTGGAAGCAGGGGCTGAATCACCCATGCCCCATCTCTTTCAACATGGATAAGATCGTTTTGTTTTTTGTTTTTGGGGAGCCCCGAGGACTTGGATAGACACTAGCTGCGTCTTCCCATGAATCTGTGATCCACCTTCTGGGCCGGCTGGGCCTGACTCCGTCTTTCCTCAAATATCTCTCTTAGCCTGTAAAGCCCAATTCCTGCTGCAGCCCCCATGGTGTTGAAGATGAGATCGAGAATGTCTGAATTCCTCGAGGGAAGCCAGGCCTGGCAAAATTCGATAAAGAGACTCAGGGAAAAACTGAACAGAATGCTAATTAGTGCAGCCTTTCTAAAGGAGAACCAGCCAGTCCCATAGACGAATAGCATGGATGCAAAGCCAATGGGCATGAAGCCAAGGAAGTTTATGAGTATGTCCTTGAAGAAGACAGGACCAACTGTGGAAAAATCCGTCCTCAGGGTGAAAAATTTCATCTTGAACACAGGCATGATTCTAGGATCTTCCAGGTCCTTGCCCGCAATGCCAAGGTCCTTCACCTGCCTGCTGAAGCTGTCCTTTGAAAATAGGTAAAGGAATACCGGGTCGAAATGCCTGGCAAATTTCAGGGAATCCTCCTTGTGCCACTGGCGGTAATGTTCCCTCACCTCACTTCTCGAAAGGCTTCTATTGTAGAAGGCAAGACCATATATTGCCCCGTTCCATCCATTAACGCCATAGACGCTGTTTCCAATAAGGAGCCTGGCCTTACCCTTTGGGATGTGAAGAAATGGCTGGCCGTGAATCTCCCTTTTGAGAATGCCGTCGATATAGACCCTGGTGGATTTGGGGCTACTTACCAGTGTGAAGAACCTCACCCTCTTGCCTGGACGCACCCTGGCAGAGATCCGGGGCAGCCTCCGACTGGTGTTATAGTCGTCACCATTCATGGCTATGATCCACGACTTCCACTGCCCCACCATGAACTGGTCGAGGTCATGGCCATTGTGGATCATGAGGATGCTCTTGAACCCACCGCTGTTCACAGGGGCAGGCTCAAAGGCCATTTCCAGGGAAAACTCGTTCGACTGAAAAAATCGTTCCGGAACAAAGGGCCGGCTGTAAACTAGTCCGTAGCGACCAAACTTTATTGCTCTGGCGTCTGACGTATGCCTTGTTTCATTTACAAAGTTGTAACCCCTTGGCCAAAGACCGAAGGCTACGGTTATGGCCACCACGCTAAATGCGATTAGAAAACGTCCGATCTGCTGACGAATCCTCTGCCTCCTTTGCCAAGCACACCGTGCTCGGCGTTTAATAAAGTAACAACGATTACTTTGTAAGGAATAAGAGTTTCATTATGCGCTCAGTTGGGGTGTATCCTCACCGTCAGCTCATCTCCCATCGTGCAACCCCATTTGTCTACACCCGTCCCTATTATTGCATTATTGAATAATAAACAAAAGAGAAAATTTTTTCTTTTAATAAAAAGATAATTTTTTCCTGATATTTCCGAAGGATAAAATATGGCAAAAATTTGTGACTTTGCATGTAATCTTTCTCTTTCGTTGAAAGTAGCTGGTGACTATGACATAATCCACGAAATTTGATTTCATTCAAAGAATTGAGTTCAAACCCTGGAAATGGGTGAAAGCCACGGGAGGTAAAATGGCAGTCAACAGAGACCAGTGGAACAGCCAAATCGGATTTTTGTTTGCAGCAGTGGGATCGGCAGTTGGCCTTGGAAACATTTGGCGTTTCAGCTACATGGCCTATGAACATGGAGGCGGGGCCTTTCTCATTCCCTATGTGGTTGCCCTCGTGACGTGCGGCATCCCCCTTCTGGTCCTGGAATTTGCACTGGGCCATGAAAGAACGGGCTCTGCTCCCCTGGCCTTTGCAAAAATAAACAGGAAGGCTGAATTTTTCGGCTGGTGGCCAGTCTCCTTCGTGATGTTCGGCATAGTCCTTTACTACTGTGTAATCATTGCCTGGTGTCTCAATTACTGCTTTTATTCCCTTTCGTTCGCATGGGGCCAGGACCCAAATGGATTCTTCTTCAAGGAATTCCTCAAGCTTCCCAAGGGCCCCCTGGAGATCCACGGCATAAACCTTAAAATCCTTCTTTCCACAGCCGTCATCTGGTTCCTCAACTGGCTCATCGTATTCAGGGGCATTGGCAAGGGGATCGAATTGGCAAACAAGATATTCATGCCCCTGCTCTTCTTCCTGACCCTTTTCCTCGTCTTTTGGGCACTCACACTGCCTGGGGCAACCGATGGGGCACTGGCCTACCTGCGGCCCAACTTCCAGAAAATAAGCCGCATTGGCGTATGGATCGATGCATACAGCCAGATATTTTTCAGCCTGTCCCTGGGCTTTGGAATCATGATTGCCTATGCGAGCTACCTGCCAAGAAAGGCGGACATTGCCAAAAACGCCGTGATGACCTCGATCATGGACAGCCTTTTTGCCATAGTGGCGGGCCTTGGCGTCTTTGCAGTCCTGGGGTTCATGGCCAACGCAAAGGGGCTTCCAATTTCGAAGGTTGTATCAGAAAGTATCGGTCTGGCCTTCGTTGCCTACCCCCAGGCCCTTAGCATCATGCCTGGCGGAAGCTATTTCGGAGTATTCTTCTTCCTGAGCCTCGTTGTGGCAGGTCTTTCATCCTCCATCTCCATCCTCGAGGCCTTCACCTCTGCCGTCATAGACAAATTCAACATGAACAGGGGTTTTGTGGTAAGTGCCGTGTGTTTTGTAGGCTTTTTGGGTTCTGCCATATTCACCACAAATGCCGGGCTCTTCTGGCTCGATATCGTAGACCACTTCCTTACCCATTACGGCCTCGTGGTTGTGGGAATAGCAGAGTGCATCATTGGCGCCTGGGTCTTTGACGTGGAGCGCCTTCGCAGACACGTAAACAAGACGAGCTCCATCAAGATGCCAAAGGTTTGGGATGGCATCATCCGCTACTTCGTGCCTGCAATCCTGCTCACAATCGTTGCAGGCGACCTCTATGCAGAAATCCACAAGCCCTATGGTGGCTATTCATGGTTCGCCCTTGCCATGATAGGCATAAACTGGATGATGTTCACCATCTTGATAGCGGCATTTCTTACCAAATTTCCCTGGCACTATGAGTACATGCTCTATACGCCAGATGAAGACGAAGAAGGCCAAAATATCAAGGAATGAAGCACATACCCCTTGCTGAAAGACTAAGGCCCACAACCCTGGAGGAATTTGTTGGCCAGGATCACCTCCTTGGGCCCAACAAGATACTCAACAGCCTCCTTTCAAGGGGCACACTTCCATCTCTCATTCTGTGGGGGCCGCCTGGTTGCGGAAAAACCACCCTGGCCCGCCTCTTGGCAAAGATGGTTGATGCCAACTTCGTAAGTTTTTCCGCAGTGCTCGCAGGCCTTCCAGAGCTTCGCTCAATCATCGAGGAGGCAAAGGAGACAAAACGCATGGGTGGCCCTAGGACAGTGCTCTTCGTGGATGAGATCCACAGGTTCAGCAAGAGCCAGCAGGACGCCTTCTTGCCCCATGTGGAATCAGGGCTCATCACCCTTATTGGCGCAACCACTGAAAATCCATCCTTTGAGATAATATCCCCCCTGCTTTCGAGGTGTCAGGTTCTCACCCTCAACAGACTGGACAGGGATGCCCTCACAACACTTATAGAAAGGGCCCTAAGCGACGAAAAAAGGGGGCTTGGGAGCCTCGAGCTCTCCATCGAGGATGAGGCCATCGACCTTCTCGTGGAAAAGGCAGACGGAGATGCCCGCAGTCTTCTAAACTTTTTGGAAATGAGCGCCGAACTTGCAGTAGCCCAGGTGCCAGATGGCAAGGGGGCGAGAATCACTGTGGAAATCGTGGAGGAGGCAATTCAGCAAAGGGTGCTTCGCTACGACAAAAAGGGCGAGGAACACTTCAACATCATCTCTGCATTTCACAAGTCCCTGAGGGGCAGTGACCCAGATGCTGCCCTCTACTGGCTTGCCAGGATGCTCTCTGCCGGCGAGGACCCCCACTACATTGCAAGAAGAATGGTACGTTTTGCCAGTGAAGACATAGGAAACGCCGACCCCCAGGCCCTGCAGATTGCCCTCAATGCCCTTTCCGCCTTCGACTTTCTGGGAAGGCCAGAGGGTGAGCTCGCCCTGGCCCAGGCCGCCCTTTATCTGGCAACCGCCCCAAAGAGCAATGCCACATACCTCGCCTACGGAGAGGCCCTCTCTGACGTACGAAAATATGGAAGCCTGCCCGTTCCCCTGCACATCCGTAATGCCCCGACAAAGCTCATGAAGGATCTTGGCTATGGCAAGGGCTACAAGTATGCCCACAACTACCAGGACGCCATCGCCGACCAGGAACACATGCCATCAGAGCTCAGAAACCGCATCTACTACAAACCTACCACCAGGGGTTACGAAAAGGTCATAAAGGACAGGCTGGACAAATGGAGACGGATTTTGGCCAAAAGAAAGGGGCTCAAAACCTCCTGATTTTCTTCTCTTTTTCATTTCTGAAGATTATGCTATAATTCGTCCACAATTTAAAAATCCATAACGGGTGGCAATATGAAACGGCCAGTCAGACCCTCCACATTGGTACTAGGCTTAACTCTCTTTTTCGTGCTGGCGCCTTCAGTAGCGAAGGCGGTACAGGTCCACGGCCCGCCCGAGGGTTTTGTGGTTCACATGATGGGGCACATCTTTTTCACCTCTGCCCTCCTCTTTCTCATCTACATCTTGCACAAGTACCCCATCGACAATCGGCCCGCTTGGAAATATTTCAAGATATCCGTCTTCTTCTGGCTCATCTGGAACCTGGACACATTTTTGGTTCACATCCTATCTGTAAGGTTGCCCAAAGAGGCAATAATTACAGGTAGTCATCTCATTTACAGCAAACTCAAGGGGCCCTTCGACATTGAGAGGCTCCTGTTCTACTTTGGCAAGTTTGACCACTTCCTGTGTGTGCCGGCCATGTACTGCCTTGCCATGAGTCTCAAGGATTTTTGCAAGAGAGTAGAGGAACAACTTGAAACAGTAGGGTCAGACGAACACGTAATATGATGATAGAATCCCTTCCCCTATTTCCTGTTTACGTCGTGGACTTCATTGGCGCCCTGCTAATGGTGATCTTTTCCCTGATTGCATTCTTCTATGCGAGGCGCCTTACCATTTTGCAGCCAAAGAGCGTACTTTGGACCTACATGTTCTGGTTCAGCATGGCACTCGTTGCCCTGGCTGTATCAAGAGGCGTTGGGCATACAGTGCGTTTCGTGCTGCTATATCATGGCATGCCAGGGTTGTGGAAGGCCATTGCGCCCTTTTCAGGCGGCCTCAACACCATCACATTTACATCTGTGGCAGTCCTCACCTTCTATTATTCGAATGTCAGGGACGTTATCGACAGGGTCAAGAATGATGCCGAGGCCCTCTATGAAGCCAACGTCAGGCTGCAAAATGCCCAGGAGGCCCTGAGGCGCCTAAACCAGAACCTGGAACAGATGGTGGAGGAGCGAACCAGGGAGCTTCGCCAATCCGAGAAGAAGTTCAGGGGGCTTTTTGAGGGCTCGAAGGACATGATATTTTTCTGCAATTCCGACCATCTCATTGAAGACATCAACCCCAGTGCCGTTGAGCTTCTTGGTTTCAAGTCCAGGGAGGAAGTAATAGGAAGGCCCTTTAAAGACTTTTTCAAGGATGAAAAGCAGTGGGAGATGTTCAAGAAGGAGCTTTGTGAAAAGGGCCATATTAAGGATATAGAGGCAGAGCTCGTAAGGCCAGACGGCTCGACGCGCCATGTTATCCTCACCATTTCTGAAATGAAGGATGAAAATGGCAACATCAGGGGCTGTGAAGGAATTGGAAAGGACATTACCAAGATGAAACAGGTGACAGAGAGCCTTATTCAGTCCGAGAAGATGGCCTCTGTGGGCCAGCTCGCCGCAGGCGTTGCCCATGAGATCAACACGCCCCTTGGCATCATACTTGGCTATGCCCAGCTTCTCGAGGAAGAGTGTGAAGACAACAAGGACGCCCTGGAATCTCTTAAGATAATCGAGAAACAGACAAAAATCTGCAAAAGGATAGTTGGAGACCTTCTCAAGTTCTCAAGATCCAGCTCAGATTCCCAGATAACCGACGTGGATGTGAACGAATGTGTAAATGAGGTCCTTGCGGTCACAGAGCACTCCCTCAACATGGACAGAATCTACATAAACAAAAATCTTGCAGAAAGCCTTCCCCACATAAAGGCAAAGAAGGAGAAGCTCAGGCAGGTCATCATAAACCTTCTCAACAACGCCCATCATGCCATAGAGCATGACGGAATCATTGGTATCTGGACCGAATACGATGAAGAAAAGGATGAGATCCGCATCATCATTGGAGATACTGGCGAAGGCATCCCCCCTGAAATACAGGGAAAGATATTCGACCCATTCTTCACCACCAAGTCTGTGGGCAAGGGAACAGGGCTTGGGCTATCGGTATCCTTTGGAATCATAAAGGACCACGGCGGCTACATCGAGGCGCAGTCTCCCCCCAAGGAAAAACGATTCGTGAATGCAGGCATGGAAACCGTCATGATTATTCATCTGCCTGTTCATCAGGAGAATCTTGAAGATGAGCAATGATGCCGAAAGGTCCAACTTCGGGGCTGACCACCCCAAAAGGCGTTCCAGATGGGGTAAAAAGGCCCGTTTTGTTTGTCACTGCTGCAAAAGGGAGCTGCCCTTTTGCTGGAACTGCCCCTGTGGTTTTCAGATATGTGACGAGTGTCTCAGGGAAAACATGTGGGGCCTCAGTAACGGCGCAACATGGGTCTGCCCTGACTGCGGCAGGGTGAGGAGCTTTTGATGGGCGGGGACGCAGCCTTTGGCCTTCACACACTGGTCCTTGGTGGGGCACGAAGCGGAAAGAGTGCTCATGCACTGAAACTTGCCGAGAAAAGGGCTGGCACCCCTGCCAAGGGGCCCAACCGGCTCTTTATTGCAACGGCTGCAGTCCGGGACGAAGAGATGGAACAGAGGGTGCAGGCCCACAGGGAGGAACGGGGCCCGGCCTGGCACACCGTGGAGGAGGAAATCCATCTGGCAAAGGCCCTGTCTGAAAACCTTGACCAATTTGAGGTGGCTGTCATTGATTGCCTTGGCATGTGGGTCACAAACCTTTTATTGAATGACCACGTGGATATGGAGGGGGAGATCCAGGCCCTGGAGACCCTTCTAAAAACATGCCATACCCCAGTCATTTTGGTTTCCAATGAGGTGGGAATGGGAATCGTTCCCGAAAACAGGCTGGCCAGGAGGTTCAGGGATGTCCTTGGCTCTGTAAATCAAAGATTTGCACTCTTGTCTTCCACGGTTATATTTATGGCCGCTGGAATTCCATTGGTTCTTAAAGATATCCAGCCATAAATCCCCAGAATTAGCCGGTGACAAAATGGACAACTTGCTCAAGGAACTTATAGATTCAATTGGCCCTGTTGATAACAAGCTTGAGCCTGTCATTCAGCAGCGCCTGGACAACCTTACAAAACCAAAGGGCAGCCTTGGAAGGCTGGAGGAATTTGCCAAAAGGTATTGCCTAATCACCAACCAGATCTCTCCTGCGGATCTTGAAAAGGCGGTGATTGTCTTTGCTGGCGACCACGGCATCACCCAGGAGGGAGTCAGTGCCTTCCCCAAGGACGTTACCTATCAGATGGTCAAAAACTTCCTCCAGGGCGGCGCTGGCATAAACGTGTTGGCAAGGCATGTGGGTGCGGACGTGCAGGTGGTGGACATTGGAGTCGATCACGACCTCGAAGACCTCCCTGGGCTTATTCACAAGAAAGTTGGCTTTGGCACGAAAAACATGGCAGAGGGCCCTGCCATGACCCGTGAGGAGGCCCAGAGGGCCATTCTTGCCGGGGCAGAGGTTGCCCAAGATATAATCGAGGGCGGCAAGAACATACTTGCTACCGGCGAGATGGGAATTGGAAACACCACGCCTGCAAGCGCCCTGACAGCAGTAATCTGCGGTAAGGAGCCCTCTCAGGTCACTGGCAGGGGGACAGGCATCGACACCTCTGCCTACAGGCGAAAAATCGAACTCATAGAAAGGGCCATATCAGTAAATAAACCTTCCCCCACAGACGGACTCGACGCCTTGGCAAAGGTGGGAGGCTTTGAAATTGCCGGCATTTGCGGAATGATACTAAAGGCAGCGCAGATGAGAGTCCCGGTTGTGGTGGATGGATTCATCTCTGGTGCAGGAGCCATTGTAGCAAAGGCCCTGTGCCCCAACATTTCTGACTATCTGTTTTGTGGCCACTGCTCTGTTGAACAGGGTCACAAGGTCCAGATGGAGTATCTTGGTCTAAGGCCTATTCTTGACTTGGATATGAGGCTCGGTGAGGGAACCGGAGCGGTTCTGGCTATGGGCCTCATTGAGGCGGGAATTAAAATCTATAAAGAAATGGCCACGTTTGACCAGGCTGCAGTGAGCCCTGGAAACGAGGCCATTTAGCAGTTGGTGTTGAGTTGGCCCTTTGTGGCCTAGTTTAGCACGTTATATCCCCTGTTTCTCATACATCTGGCATAGGTCTTCTTGTATATTCTCTCAGCCTCTATGGCAGAATAGGTCCCGCCGCCAAAACCGCCTGCAGCAGCCCCGATGGCTGCACCCTTTCCTGCATGGCCAAGAACTGCGCCAATTGCCGCACCTGCAGCGGCCCCCACAGCACCACCGATGAGCCCGCCCTTTACAGCCTGCTCTGGTGTGTAACCAGCAGCCTTCTGGGCAAGCATCTTACATTCGGCAAGATCCCTGGCATAGTTGGATTGCCGAGGTCTTGGCGGTGTATAGGTTGCCACCTGTTGTGCAGGTTGAACTGGCTTTTGGGGCTGTACGTTGTTTTGCCTCTTTACCACCTTGTGCCTCTTAACAACCTTTTTCTTCACATGTTTCTTCTTCACCTTGGCGGGAACAGCCGTGGTTTTGACGGGCTGTTCTTCAACAGTGGTTGTTGCAGGCGTCTGTTGTGAGACGACGTAACCTGCTATTGCCAAAACAAACAGAAACACAAAGCCCAAAATCATTGCAGTGTTGTCTTGTCTTCTCACTTCCTCCCTCCTTTTCACACTAAAGTCAAAAGGGGCCCGCTGGCCCCTCTTTTTTTCCTACTTACAGGTTCATTCCACTAGTTGTCTTGAATTAACGGGTTGACCAGCGGCCACCGCGCCTACCGTAGCCAAATCCACCCATTGGGTTGCCATCCTTATCCACTGCGCCGCGCTCCCAGGAGCTGGATACTATGGTATCCACTTCTGCCTGGGTGAGATACTGTGCAGTGTAGTTGCTACCCATGGCCTTGAGATAGCTGACGAAGGCCCTCATGTGGTTCCTGGAACCCTTCATGAGATTCTGGAAGACAGTGCGAATGTCGTCGTTGTCCATCTGGGGCAAGAGGGTCTCGAGGTCCTTGATGTCCAGATCCTCGATGGTGGCTCCAACCTGCATTGCATCCTCGAGGCTCTGCTGACCCCTTGCGATAAGGGCGTCGTAAAGCTCCTGCATCTCAGGGGTTGCAAACTGGCCATAATCGAGGCTAGCTACAGGATTGGCGAGGCCATACTTATCAAGAATGGCTGCCACTGCATCCATATGCCTCTGCTCAGACTGGCTGATGCGATCGAAGACGGAGTTGTTCCACACCTTGTAGAGATAGGTGTAGACATCCCTTGCGAGTTTTTCTTCCTCTATCATCTTTGTTACCGCATCCTTTTCCGCATCACTCAGATCCTGCACTGGAAGCTGGCTGACAAGTGAGGTCAGGCCGGTTCCTGCCTGGGACATTCCGCCAAAGCCGCCCTGCCCTCTGTAGGCAGACACGCCCTGGACACCAATTCCAAGAAATAGCAGCACTCCTAAAATGACACTTAGTTTTCTATTGATTCTTTTCATGTTTTTCCTCCTTGATGATTTTGTTGTGTTACATTCCATGAGGCCATTCAGCCTCGGACAGTCTTGCTCTTAATTATCCAAATTCCATGCCAACAAATTTCACCCCCGATTTATCAAGTATTTTCATACAGTTGCTCAAAACTAGAATGGCCGATTTTGTAGGCCTTTTTTCGACAAGTGAAGTTTCAAAACGACGAAAATGTCGAGAAAAATGTTTTTACAGCCGGGTGTTTAAAATTTTTTTCATTATTTTCAAGGAGATATCTATGTGGTATCCTTTTTGAAATAACTTTTTTTAACTGTGGTGGTTTTCATATACTTATGGTGAAATGCCAGATTGATTGTAACGACGTATTGAGGCATTATGAAAAAAATTTTGGGCCTTTGTTCCGGATTTCTACTAATATTTTGTCTTTGTATGCCTGCCCTGGCCGAGCAGACACTCGAAGGCAGGGTCCTGAGCGTGGACCCGGAGCTCCATGCGGTCACGATTCTAGACGTTTCGGACCGTGAGGAAAAAACCATACAGGTAGAGGAGCTCAATGGAATCAAGCCAGATTCCTATGTAAAGATGTGGGTCTCCACCACGGAATCCGGGGAATGGAAGGCTAATCGCATACAACAGCTCAACCGGCGCGACTCCACCGGGATGAAAAGGAGGCTTAAGAAGGCCCTGAGCGGCATGAATTATCATCGAAGGACTCACAGGGGCCACATGGGCCGATGCAGACGCCGATAAGACAGAGGGCCTATTGAAATAGATGGATTTCCCCAGCCTTTGGAAGGCCAATATATATGCCTTTCTGGTGATTTTCGTTGTGGCCCTCACTGTGGCCATGTGGCAGACCCATTATATCAACAAGGCCTTCCTACAGGAGGCCAGGGATCACGCACGCCTTGCCGCTGAAATAATCAGGATCAATGCCAACAACGCCGTTGAGGCTAAAAAGACCAGCCAGAAAATCGTGGCAACCTTTCTCAGGAGCCAGGCAAAGTTCATAAGATATCTCGAGCACATCGAACCCTTCACCCCAGAGGAGATATGGGCATTCAGCAAGGAGTCCGGCCTGGCAGGGGTGACCATACTCGACTCCAAACACGGAACCTTTGTGGAAAGTGACAAGGGCTGGCTTCACCAGGCGTCGGATCAGCTTTGCGAGACACAAAATGGCCTGCTTCTCATACCTTCTCAGAAACTTTTCATCTATGTCAGCCCTCCAACCAAAGAAGACAGCCTGTGCATCATTACTGGGATTGACGCAACGGACATCCTTCGCATCCAGCAAAAAATCAGCCTTGAGAACACCCTGGCCCAGGTCAACAAGCTTTCAGGGGTGAAGTACGCAAAGATAGTTTCCAAGGAGGACGCCTGCAGGCTGAAAAACGGCTGGGGCTGCCCTGAAGAGTGCGATCACAAAAGGAACACCGCCATTGTGGAAACAGACGAGGGCCCCATCGTCCAGGTGGAATTTCAAATCTCCAAGGACAAGGTCCTGCTCCTTGGCATGGATGCATCTTCCCTTGAACGCAAGAGGCGAAACATCTGGGCCCTCCTCGGACTTTTTTCCGTAGTGCTCTTCGTCTCGGGCGGAATTGTCACCTGGCTCCTTTACCAGCACCAGAGAAACTACATTGAAAAACTCAAGAACTACGAAAAACAGCTACTCCTGGAACGCCACGAGGCAAGCCTTGGCAGGTCGGCAGCAACCATTGCCCATGAAATCCGAAACCCACTAAATGCCATCTCAATGGGCATCCAGAGACTCCTCATGAACCCCAAATGCTCAGGTGAGGGATGCAAGGAGCTCCTCACCCTCATGCGCCGGGAGATTCAGCGAACAGAAGGCATAGTTTCCGGCCTTCTCGAATATGCCAAGCCCTCAAAGATAGAGAAGAAACTTGTAAACCTTGCGGATATCATAAGAGATGCCCTGGTTTCTGCCCAGGCAAGGATTGACGTAAGGGACGTATCCTTAAACATGCGCATCAGGTACAACGGGCCCATTTCCGCTGACCCAAGGCTCCTTCTGCAGCTGTTTGAAAACCTCTTTGTCAACAGTTTCGAGGCCATCAAAGACCAAGGGACCCTGGACATTGACGTGGACAGAGATGGCGACATGGTTGAAATACGAATTACGAATGGCGGCACGATTCCCAAGGAAGAAGAGCTTGACAAGCTCTTTGAGCCATATTTTACCACCAAGACAAAGGGAACGGGCCTTGGGCTTGCCATTTGTCACAAGATAGTAAAGGCCCACGGAGGTACCATCGAGGCGTCGGTTCATGACGGCAAGTTTACAATAAAAATCAAACTTCCAGTAGGAGAGACCCAATGAGCAAGATTCTCCTGGTAGATGACGAGGCAGTTCAACGCCAGATGCTTAGAGGATTTTTGGAGGATCAGGGGTATGAGGTCCTCGAGGCAGAAAACGGACAGGAGGCAATTTCCACAATCGAGCGGGAATACGTACCCCTAGTCCTCCTTGACCACAGGATGCCAGACATGAATGGCGATGAAGTCCTGGAAAGGCTCAGGGAAATCAACCCCATGGTGAAGGTCATCATGATTACTGCCTATGGCGCAGTGGAGACGGCAGTCAAGGTGATGAAACTTGGGGCAGTGGACTTTCTTGAAAAGCCCGTGGACCTTCAGGAGCTCCTTAGCAAGGTGGAAAAGCACCTCGAGAACCTGGAGATCGAGGGCGACGTCCAGGAAATCAAGGAAGGGATCGACGAGCTGGACGAAGGGCTTGGCCTCTATATTGGCGAAAGCCCCAAGGTGAAGGAGGCCATTTCTGTTGCAAAGAGGGTTGCTGCCACCTCATGGCCAGTGCTCCTTTATGGAGAAACAGGCACTGGAAAGGAGCTTATGGCAAGGCTCATTCATGAGCTTAGCCCAAGGCGTGACAAACCCTTCATCACTGTAAACTGCGCTGCCATACCAGAAAGTCTTTTCGAGAGCGAACTTTTTGGCCATGTAAAGGGCGCATTCACTGGGGCCCACAAGGACAAAAAGGGCATGTTCGCAATAGCAGAGGGCGGAAGCATCTTTCTTGACGAAATTGGAGAGATGCCCCTTCAGCTTCAGGCAAAGCTCCTCAGGGTCCTCCAGGAAAAAACCATCACCCCTGTGGGCGGAACCAAGCCCCTGGAGGTGGATGTGCGGATAATCTCCGCTACCAACAGAAACCTCAAGGATATGATAAAACAGGGGACCTTCAGGGAAGACCTCTATTACAGGCTGAATGTCTTTGAGCTTGAGCTTCCACCCCTTAGGGAACGAAAGGAAGACATTCCGGAACTGGTCAAATACTTCATAAAGAAATACTCGCCAAAGCCCATCAAGATCTCAGACGAGGCCATGGACAAGCTTGTAAAATACCGCTGGCCAGGCAATGTGCGGGAGCTCGAGCATACAATCCAACGGGTTGTCACCCTTGCACGGGGCAATACAATCAAGGCGTCAGACATCGACATCGATACTTCCCACCACCAAGAGGATGACTCCACAGGGGACCTTCAGGGAAAGATCGAGGCACTTGAAAAGCGCGAGATACTCAAGGCCCTTCAAAATAACAATTGGGTCCAGACAAAGGCTGCAGATGAGCTAGGGATAAGCGAGAGGGTGTTGCGTTACAAGATGAAGAAATATCAGATAAAGAGGAAATAACCACCCTGCCCTGCTGATCTTGGGTCAGCTTAGTTTGCCCATATCTTTATTTTATTGCTTCCATCCTTTTAACTTTTTGGGAGGGTTAAAATGTTGGTTCAAAAAGTAAGGGCAATAGAAGGTTTTTTGACCAAAAAATAAAATTCAATAAATTCAACTAGTTCGACCATCAATTCGTGGTTTTGTTTTTTTGCGAGCCAGCTTATAAAATTGTTATAAAAACAAATAGTTAGTTCATTTTTAACGATAACCAAGGGCCGATAATTGATTTCATTAGAAAAATTGACATTTTGGGGCATTAAGCTAGGATTAGAAGACATAAAAGGGCTGGCTGGGCCGGAAATGCCCTCTCAAGCCCGCACCAGTAAAGGGTTTCAAGGGCTACTGTTTCATTGACCGGACTTTTCGTAAAAAGGACACCCATTTTTTAAAGCTATTTTTAAGAATGAGGATCAATGAATGGATGTCCTTTATCGATGAAAGAAGCA
>JAADCZ010000170.1 GCA_013154175.1 Thermodesulfobacteriota bacterium | reverse complement strand
GGGCCAAATCCTCATAGGCAGCCAGAAAATGGGAATCAGAGGCCATAGGCCTACTACTGCCAGGGTAATAATTTTGGTCAAGCTGTCAGTGTGCCATGTCAATGGAGAAATTGCCTACTTCCTAGATCGACTCCAAGGGCCTGCTGTTCAAGTAGTTGCTGACGCTTGAATATAAATCCCTTGGACTTTTCAAGTACGGCATTCAAATCAAGAATCAGTGCGATCGAGCCGTCACCAAGAATGGTTGCACCTGCAAAACCCGGTTGATCCATAAGGTAGTCTGACAAGGGTTTTATTACAACCTCCTGTTGGCCAACAAGGGCATCAACACCTAGACACGCCTCGGTGTCGCCTGCCCGCACCCGCACGGCGAAGAACTTCTCCTTGTCTTCATCGGCACCGGTGCCCCTGAAAATGGACGCAAGACGGATGAGCGGCAAGGTCTCCTGACGCCTTGAAATTATTTCATAGCCTTCCACCCGACTGATTTCCCGGGCATTTAGGCGAAATGTCTCAAAGACACTGGCAACTGGAATGACCATGGACTGGTGCCCAACCTTTACAATGAGCCCCCTGACTATGGCAAGGGTGAGAGGTATCTTGAGGTAAATGGTGGTGCCCTGCCCCTTCACAGACCGGACAACCACAGAACCGCCAGCTCGCTCCACATTCTTCTTCACCACATCCAGGCCCACTCCGCGGCCTGAAAGATCAGAAACCTCCTGGGCTGTTGAAAATCCAGGGGCAAAAATGAGCTGATAGATTTGATTCTCACTAAGGGAGGCAATCTTGTCCGGGGGAATCAGCCCCAATCCGCTGGCCTTTTTGACAATGGCGTCCCTATCCAGCCCCTTTCCATCGTCAGACACCTTAATGACAACGAAGTTGCCCTCCTGGGATGCCTCTATGGTCAAGGTGCCCTTTTCCGGCTTTCCTGCCCTCCTTCTCTCATCAGGCGTTTCTATGCCGTGGTCCAGTGCGTTTCTGATTATATGCTGGAGCGGATCAACGAGCTGCTCCATGACCTGCTTGTCCAAGGCAGTGTCCGCACCTCTTACAACTAGCTCGACCTCCTTGTTGAGTCTCTTGGCAATGTCGCGGACCATCCTGGGAAATCTGTTAAAGAGATGGGAAACGGGCAACATTCGTATCCGCATGACCCCATCCTGAAGCTGGTTCACTATTCGTTCCAGCGCAGAAACCTTCTCTGAGAAACTGAGCAATATCTCCTTTAGATGACGAAGCTGTTCAGTGGGAAGCATCCTGTCATCGGCGCATCTGGAATATAGACTTTCCAGCTGGGCCTTGTCCTGTGCCATGGAGGATCTGAGCACAACCAGCTCTGCAACATCCTCGAGCAGATGCTCCACCTTCTCGAGGTTGACCCGGACAGTCTTCTCTCTTGGCCTTTTTTCACCAACTGGCCCAACTCCAGAAGAAGGCTTTATGGTATCTGGTGTTTCAAAAGATTCCTCCACGGGGATATCTGCCACCTTGTCCGAAAGGGCCGAGCTTCCCCCACCAGTAAGGCTTATATCTGAATCATCAACATCAAGGGCACCAGGGGCATCTGCCATGAGGCTGTCAATGGCACTATCGAGCACGTCCAGTGCATCCGTGTCGATTACTGGCCCTGATTCCTGCTGTTCTTCCCCTTCTTGTTGCACCTTTGCCCCATTGTCTTGCACTGATGCAGAAGAGTCATTGTGGAAGATCTCCGATAGCCCGGGCAGCACTGCCAAGAGCTGCTCCCAAAGATTGCTGAAGGTTTCTTGCTCAAACTCCCCTTCACTACTAAGAAGCTCCACGAGGCGCTCCTCCCACTCCTCGAGGATGCGCACCACTTCTATGTAGTCCATATAATTGGCAGAAATCTTGAGTTTCTCTATGGCATCCTGACATTCTTCTGCCCACTTTTCGCGAAAGCTCTCGGGTACACTGGCAAGCGGAGTTCCAATCTCGCGGAAGTATTCAAGAAAAATACGATACAATTCTTCATCTTCATCAAATTCTGCACTAACCAAAGGCCCGGAGCTGGAAGAGGCCTTTTCCTCAAGATCCATCTTTTTGAGCAGGCAGTGCCTTACCGCCTCGAGAAGCCTCTCCCTTTCGCTTGTGCCCAGCTCCTTGACGTCTTTCTTGCAAAATCTCGTCTCAATGGCCTTTAGTTCTGAGTAAAGATCGTCGTGACCCATGTAGTTGGTCACCCTCTGCATGTCTTCCAAAATCGCAGATACTGAGCTGACGGAACCATCCGCCTCTGTGCAAACCGATGCAAGCTGCTCATAGAGGCTTCTCATCTCTTCCTGAAAGATGGTGAGTAACTCCCTGTCCTCCTCGTCTTCAGGTGGCTCTGATCCAGACTCAGACTCGAGGGGCGGCTCTTGCTGCTCATGGCCCTTATTAGAGGCCTGAGTGTCTGCCATCACTGAATCTATCTCACCTATAAGTTCCTTGGTATCCAAGGTCTCCTTGTGATTCTTCTCAATGTCTTCCAGCAATCTTCTGAACAGGTCAACGGCCTGGAACATAAGGTCAAATGCCTGCTGATTCAGTGTTGCCTCCCCTTGCCTGGCCATGTCCATGAGATTCTCTATCTTGTGGGCAAGCTCAGCCATACGAGAAAAGCCCATATAGTTGGCAGCGCCTTTTATGCTATGCATGTTGCGGAAACAGTCATTAATCAGGGACTTGTCCCCTGGCTGCTGTTCCAGGAGGAGGAGATTGGGCTCAAACTCCTCCAGGTTTTCCTGGACTTCCACTACGAAATCCTGCCACATCTCCTTATCGAATTCTGCCATGGCGTCTACCTCTGAAGATATTCATAGTCCATGATGTCGAAAAGCCTGCGATGGTCCTTCTTTTCTATAAAGCCAAGGCTGCCCAGCTCTTCGGCCTCTCTGATCACCTCTGGGTCATTGACCAGACTCATAAAAAGGATTCTTGCATCCGGGTCTTCTTCCTTGATCATCTTGGCTGCAGCGATGCCGTTGACTCCCCTCATTGTCACATCCATGATGACCATATCCGGCCTGTGCTTCTTGTACATGTCGTACCCTTCCTTGCCATCTCTGGCCGTGGCTACAACCTTGTAACCCGCCTCCTCCAGCAGGCTCTTGAGGCGTTTTCTCATAAAGCTCGAATCGTCTACTACCAAAACCGTGAACACTCGTTCCCTCCTGTCAAAAACCTTCGGATATCCAGCTCGTAAGCTGGGGCGACATTTCCTCTGGCAACATCAGATGACTTGCCAGCTCCATGGTGGCAATCTCTTCAAGGGGCGACGGACAAAGGCTACTTTCGGGCCTTTGGACCATTATCTTTCCATCTGCCATGATCACGTGCTGAAGCCCCTCCACAATGGATGAATCTGCTCCTGAAAGGACCACGACTGCCAAATCCCTGGAATAAATCCCAGACAAGGCCTCTAACACTGCACACATATCGAAATCTTTGGAAGCACCTTCGTCTGTGCTGTAAATGCCTGCTCCGGATTCGTCCGACTTTATGCGCCAACCCCTATCCACTGCCGATATCCAGGCCTGATTGCTGAGAAGTGGTGCTCCAGACCCAAGTTCCTTCACTGAATAGCCACAAAAGGGGGCCAGATAATCTGCTGCAGGCCTTGCAAACAGAGGGCACATCTGCTGAAAGACCAAAAGACCGCACCTGTCATTGAGGTCTATGCCAGGCAGAATCTTCTGAATCTCAAGAAGGCCGCCATGCCCCCCGAGGACCACTATCATCTTCTCTGCTGGCATTCCCGGGCTCCGCTTATATGGCATAGGTTTTGGATTTCTGGCCCTTCTGATATTTTTTACCTGAAATTTGTGAGCGTTCTTGACTATCTGCCCCAATCTGTCGATGAAGAGTTGCCAGGGCTGATCCCCCATTGGCTTGGCAACAAAATCCACTGCCCCAAGCCGTAGAAACTCCATGATCTTGCCTGCATGTCTCTCATTGAAGTTGCTTACCAACACGACAGGGGCAGGCGATTTAATCATTATGTGCTTTAGTGCGACGTCCCCTGCCATAACCGGCATGTTGATATCCAGGGTTATTAGATCCGGGGTGAAAGAGGAGAGCTGTTCCAGGGCCTCGCGGCCATTTGATGCCTCACCGGCAATTGCGGCCCCCAGTTGACCTTCGAGGAAGTCCCTCAGCCTTGAAACAAAGAACCTTGAATCATCCACTATCAGAACCCTGGTGTTGAGGCCCTTTTCCTTGCCAAGTTCAGCCCTTTTCTCATCCTTGATTCTGAGGGCCTCCATCAAAAGAAAATTCCACGGAATCTCCACGGAATGTTCATTGGTAGTGCCATCCACGAACTTGAAGGTGCCCTTTTCCCAGGACATCATCTCATAAAAGGCATCTTCCCCCTTGAGCTTGTCTGTTACGCAGTGAACCACCTCACCCTTTCTGAAAAAGATTTGTCCGGAACAGTGCCCTGCCAGCACCAGGAGTTTCCTTTCCCTGTTCTCTAAACATGCCAACTGGACGAGATCGGCCAGATTGATGCCAGCCATGAAGCCATTGAATCCATCCGCATCAGAGCCGTGATCCGTGGAATTTGTGCACTTGATGTCCAGCTGCATTGGGGAACTCGGTTTCAACCCTGTTATGTCATCCATTTGTTAATCGTTCTTGCCAACTCATGGGGTTCAGCAGACTCCACCCCAAACTTTTCAATCAACATTTCCGGATTGTAAGGGGCAAGGCAGCCTCCAGGTTTCTGGACGAGAATTTTGCCGTTGTTTCTTATGACTTCCTTTGCCCCTGTAACACCGTAAAAACTGTCACCAGAGACGAATATGGATAACAGGTTCGGGCCAAAGGATTCACTTGCTGAAAGAAGCGTAAGGTCAATGGCCCCCTCCTTGGATGACTCGATTGGCCGCTGCTTGACTGTCATCTCCCAGGCCTTGCCGGCCCTGTCGAAATGGGCTGCAAAGTTGGATGGCAGAAAATATATTTGGGAAGGGGCAAGCTCCACTGTATCCGTGACCATATTGAGTGGCGTACGGGAATAAGGCTGCAAATAGTCCACAAATGGTGCCAGATTTTCCTTGTCCACTCCCATTGAAATAATCACCGGCCCCTTGGGAAGCTGGGACAGAAATGGAACCAGGGCCAGTACCGATGAGTAACTTCCAGTTGAGCCATATACGACACAGACTCTTTCCATCTCCTCTGGCGAGGAGTGATTGAGACCATCAGACTCCTTCCTGACAGGATGCACCCTGAGATACCGTGCTGCCTTTACCTGAACCCTGGAGGCCCTTTTGAGACTCTTTCTTAGGAGCTCGGCCTGCTTCTCCAGTTGTCCATCGCCGTTTCTCGCTGGCTTTTTGAAAAAATCCACTGCCCCAAAACGCAAGGCCTCAAAGGTTATCTTGGAACCATCGCCTGTAAATGCGCTTACCATGAGGGTGGGCAAGGGGTGCTTGACCATGATATTTTTAAGAACCGACAAACCATTCATTCCCGGCATGTGAACATCGAGGGTACAAACGTCGAAACCGCCCGAGGCAAGGGCATGAAGCGCCTCTTTCCCACTAAGGGCCTTGCCAGCAACCTCTATGGCCTCATCCTCTGATAGGATTTTCTCTATGGCCTTACACATCATTGGCGAATCATCCACCACCAGTACCCTGATGGGCCTATCTTGACTGTTCAACCATGTTTCCTTCATGAATCTGTCACCTGTTACTGCCCTTTTGGGCCTCTTCCAAAAGGAGCCTTCTTGAAAAGGTCTGCACGTGCCTCCACAGATCGTGCTCACCACTGGCAATATGCCCCAACCCCTTTTCCCTTATCAGTTGGGGGAAATCACTACAAACGCACCTGTCAGGATGAAGGGCATAAACTTGCCCGCCTTGACTCGATATTTCAGAAAGAAAAGAGGGGTCATCAGGTACTTCTCCGCCTAAAACCACTGTACAAAGCCTGTTGCCAAGGGTTTTAGAAAGCTTGGATGCAAATTCATTCAGATTATTTACAGTGCCTTCAAGTTCAAAGGGCGAATCTTTCTTGCCATTTCGTACCCCTGGCACCTTCTCTTCGCTTATCAGGACGCATCTTCTAGTTTTCAACCTGATGCCTTGGCCTGAATATGGGACGCAGTCGAGGAGACCGGTAAGCTCCCTGCCGTAAGCGGTCAATACCGTTTCAGAAACGTGTTGAACCGAGATGAACCCAAGATTGTTTAGCCCCTCGAGTGCTGTCACTAGTCTGATGAAACTGCTTACTGCACCGCGCCCTGCAAGAATTAGGACTACACCCTGCATCTCCTTTGGGGCCTTTTGTTGGCAACAGGAGCCTGCATGGGAAAAGGCTCGCTTTATGGCTAGTGGATTGGCCCTTGCAGCCAGCTTCAAGGTCTCTATCAGTTCGGTTCCCTTATCTTTTATGTCCTTGGATATGGTGCCTGAAGGCTTTGGAAAAAAATCGATGGCACCCAACCGCAGCGCCTCAAAGGTTATCTTCCCGTGGTCTGCAAGTCCGCTCACCATGACAACGGGTACCGGATGCTTGATCATAATGTGCTTGATGGTGGTAAGGCCGTCCATGACGGGCATGTCCACATCCAGGGTGACAACATCTGGATGCAAGGTCTTTATTGCGTCAAGTGCCTCGACTCCGTGCCTGGCCACAGCCACGACCTCGATCTCGTCTGAACGCGACAAGACCTCTACCAGCTGCCTTCTCATAAAGGCCGCATCATCAACCACCACTGCCTTGATGGGTTTGGTGTCCGCCACCTCAGCCTCCAACAGCCTGGGCCCACGACTGCTCCAAGTGTTCCTTTCTTTTCTTAAGTTCCTGGACTATCTCGTGGACATCATCCTTCTTTAGTGGCAAAGATTTGGGCAACATCACGCCCTTTGGAAGCCACTTGCTGGACCAGCCCACTGCGAGCTTATGGCAAAGTTGGTCTGCCAGATAGACCACCGCAGCCAACATCTCGTCATCTCCAGCACTCTTTGGCCTGTGGTGATATCGGACGACATTCATCAACTGTTCGCTCAGCTTCCACTTCCGCACCAGGAAGGCCCCCACCTCTGCATGGCTGAGCCCGTAAAATTCTTCTGCAGTGGCCAGGGTGCACTTTTTCTCGTCCTGCAGCTCGAGGATCTTGCCTACATCTTCCTTGAAGACCTTGCACATTATGAACCGGCCAATGTCGTGCAAGAGCCCCATGGTGAAGCATTCCTCTGGCTCAAAGCCGTTTCCTGCAGTCTTGGCAATGAGCATGCACGTAGTGGCTACCCCCATTGAATGGAGCCACAACTCTTTTGTCGTAAAGCCGTTGAAGTCGTAGTCCTGGCCGAACGCCTGTGTGAGAGAAAAGCCCAGGACCAAATTTTTCACCTCGTCGAAACCAAGAATGGATATCGCATGGGAGATGGTATTTACCTGCCCAGCGGTACCATAATATGGGGAATTGGCCACCTTCAGAATCCTGGCAGCCAATACCGGATCTTGCGTGATTATCTTTTCGAGGCTCTTGCTGGTTGCAGAGATGGATTCCATCTCCTGAAGCACCTGTTGCATGGTGTTTGGCATGGGAGGTAAATCATCTAGGTCGTTCAACTTGTTTATTAAAGAAGGCGGCATACAGGCTATCCCCATTTCAGATTTATTACAGTTCTCTTTTCTTTATCGACATGACAATTCTTCTCCTTAACAATGGGGCACAGGCCTCAAAAACTTTCTGTTAATTTTTCATCTTTCCCTTCCGATAAGCCCTATAAGAGCGACACAATTCAAAGTTTCCTAAAAATTTTTGGGGTTCAAAAATGGCAGATCTCGTATTGACTGGTCCAGCACTGGAAAAAGCCAAGTCTCAAATCAACGAGGCCCTAATTGAGGCTGGTGTTCACACCGCCTTGCTCATCGACCAGGCTGGAAATGTGGTTGCAAGTTGTGGCAAAAACCGAAAAGACCTGGACGTTACTTCACTAGCCGCCCTAGCAGCAGCCAACTTTGGTGCCACCTCCCAAATGGCAAAGCTCATAGGAGAAGACGATTTTTCTTTGTTGTTCCACAAGGGAAAACGGGACAGCATTCACTTCGCAAAGGTAGGAGACGAACTCATTCTGGTGACGATTTTTGGTGACGATGTATCTCTCGGGCTTGTGAGATTGAGAGTGGCTGAACTGACTAACAGCATAGATAAGATTTTTGGGCAGGGGAATTAACTACATGGCACTAATCGATCTGAGCAAAAGAGAAGTTCACTGCAAAATTGTCTATTACGGCCCAGGCAGATGCGGCAAGACAACCAACCTGCTTTACATCTATAATTCAATGAACAGCAATGCCAAGGGCAAGCTGCTTACCATTGAGACAAAGGGTGACAGAACCCTTTTTTTCGATCTGCTCCCACTCAATTTGGGAAAAATCAACGGATTCGATATCCGTATCCAACTTTATACGGTTCCAGGCCAGGCCATCTATGAGGCAACCAGAAAACTGGTGCTCAAGGGCGTGGATGGCCTTGTATTCGTTGCAGACTCCCTGAGGGTGCGCCGCAAGAAAAATATCGAGAGTCTCAATGATCTAAAGGCGAATCTCAAGGAATACAACCTGGATATCAACTCCTTGCCCTTGGTCATCCAGTATAACAAGCGTGATCTGGTCAAATCCCCCATTCCTACACTTTCCATTGAGGAGCTCGAAGAGGACCTCAACAGCGAGCTTCAGGTCAAGACCTTTGAAGCCGCGGCCACAAAGGGAATCGGGGTATTCGAAACCCTAAAGGATATTAGCAAAAAAACCGTGAGATACGTTGCTAATAAGCACCTTTTAAATCCTAAAAAGCAAATGGAGAAGGTACTGTGAAAAACAACAACAATCTCCCAGAACCTGAGGTTTTCACTGACAAAATTGAAGAGACGATAGATGACCTCTTTAAGCCTGTTAAAAAAATAGAAATAGACCCACTGACCCAGGAAGTCAAAGAGCTGGAAGCAAATGAGGCAGGGCCAGGGGAACAGCCTGAAATCAATCTGGAACTTTCCCTGGAACCAGAGCCAGAGCCAGCCTCGGCACCAGTCACAGATGAAGAGACTGGAGACGAGCCAGAGCTGGAGCTCGAGGTGGCTGAGGCAGAGGAGGAAAAGGCCCAGCCAAGCGAACCAGAAGAGCCGGAAATAGAACTCCAGCTCATGGAAGAACAAGAAGAGGCACAGCTGGAAATAGAGATGGAAGAAGGCGCCACAGCCGACGAGGATGATGTGACTGCCCGGCTGAACAGGCTGAGGGAAGGCATCTATACCATCGAATGGGAAGTTTCAGGGCAGGAAATAAACGAGGCCCTCTCTGAACTGAGAGATATCCTTGAACTTGATGAGATAAAGGGGATTACTGGTGCCCACAGTCTCCTGGCACTATGCGCAGAGGTACTGGAGCAGGCCAAGAGTGCCCCTCAAAACATGAAGGCCAATGCCCCTGGACTCATCAAAAGGGCCATTGAGACAGTTATAAGCATGCATGCTGGCAAAAAGGTGGAACAAAAAGAGATAGAGACCCTTCAGGATGAACTCACCACCATTCTTGGCGAGCATGCCTTTGAAAAACAGCCGCGTCCTGAAATCATGGAACCCCCAGCGAGCAGCCAGGTTTCAGAGCCGCAAAAGGCTACGGAAGAAACCGTGGAGCCAGCCCCTGTCTTCGTACAGGCCCCAGAGCAAGAGGAAAAGGTTGCCACCAAGTCCACTGGCCTGAGTGAAGAGGCAGAAAGATTACTCCTCTCCCATATCAAGACCCTTCAGGGGCATGTCAAAAAGATTGTCCCACTGGAAAAGCTCCTTTCCAACACTCCTGGCATGGAAAAACTCTACAAGTTCCACAAGAATATCCGTATCAGCTTGGAGGGAGAGATTGCAAGACTCACCAGTTACTTCTTTGAAGGTGGCACCCCAGATCTTTCCCAAACAGAACCGCCACACATCCAGACACAAGGTTTCGAGCCAGAAGCCAGGGAAGAGCATTGCCCCTGGAATCAGCTACTTACCTTTTCTGTAGATGGTATGGAAATAGGTGTTCCAGCAGAAGAGGTGGCCTATATCTCAGAACCGCCCTGGCTTTCCAAATCCTTTATCAAAAAGGCCCAGTCTTTGCCCCTTTCCAAACTGAAGCCATGGCCATGGTCGAAACTAACCGGCCAGTTCACCAACAAGCTTGCAGAGCTTGATGAGGGAGAACTTGCGGAAATGGAATTTCCAGTGGTGACACAGGTTGGAGATACAAGGCTTCCCACTCCTTCCAGTTTTTACGTCATCGTTATTTTCAATGGGAAGCAAGGGGCTGCCATCAGGGCGCCAGAGGCACCAATTTCCATCAATGTGCCACAAAATGCCAAATGTAAAGCCATCAGTGATGGCGCCGTGGCTGGTGAAATAGAAATCAATGGCAACAGAATCACCGTACTCACTGCCGAATCAGTCAATAGGTAGAGATAGGGTAGAACTATGCTGGATCTGGATCTAGGGACAGAAGCAGCTGCCCTCTCAGTCGATGATATCAACTACAAAATCGAAGAGGCAGCACTTTATCTAAATCATGGCCTCTATGATGAGGCAGAGGCAATACTCAAAAAACTGCTCGATGTTGCAGGGGATAATCTGACTCCTGAACTTCAGCAGCGAATTGATGCAAAGCTCCAGGAAATAGCCGCTAGCAAGGGCCTCGAGGGAGAAAAATCCCGGAAGGACCAGGCAGAGGAAATCGATGAAGACAAATTGCGCCAGGACTTTGAAAACTGCCTCGGCCTCATCGAGGCAGGCTTTCTGTCAGAGGCCCTCGAGGAACTGAAGATCCTAGAAAGATCCGGCTACAACAAGGGCATTGTCCGGGCAAAAATCGGTGAACTCTACCTGAAACTAGACATGCCCTTCGATGCCATCGACTACTTCGAGATGGCCCTGGAAGATCCAGATCTGCCAGAGAATATCCGTCAGGACACCCTTTACCAGCTGGCGCTTACTTACGAACGCACCGGTTCTGTCACCCGGGCTGTCTCCACCCTCGAACAACTGGTAAAGCTCAATGAGAACTTCAGAAACGCCAAGGAGAAACTGGATAGCCTCAACAAGACAGCCCAAAAGTTTGGCCGATTCTATTACCTGATCAGAAATGGTCTTTTGAACGAAGACCAGTTGGAGCAGGCAAAGGAACTTGCCAGACAGTCCAAGAAACCCATTGAAAGCATACTGATAAATCAGTTTGGCATAGACAAGGACGAAATCGGCAACTCATTATCCGAATATTATCGGTGCCCCTTTATTGAATTTAACGAACTAGAGGTTGGAGCAACACCAAAGTGCATCTCCGGGGTGAAGGAACACTTCTTTCGCACCACCCCATGCGCTCCAATCAAAGAAGAAGGGGGAACACTGCTCGTTGCCGTAGACAATCCCCATGACCTCAGCAAGATAGACAACATTCAGAGGGTGCTCAAGGCCAGAAACTTTGAGTACGCAGTGGCCCTCAAAGACGATATCGATAAATTTATCGATTACTTCTTTGGGAAATACAATCTTGGGGACGATGAAAACGACGTCTTCGAACAGTTGGAGCTCGTGGAGGAAGACGATGATGAACTTGAAGAGGACGATAGCCTGGCCTCTGACGCCGACAGCGTCGTTGTCCAGATGGCCAACAAAATCATTGAAGATGCCTACATCCGAAACGCATCGGATATTCATATAGAAAGCCTCACTGGCAAGAGAGGGGCCCTTATAAGGTATCGAATCGATGGAGACTGTCTGAAATATCAGACCATCCCCTTCAATTACAAAAAGGCCCTGGTGTCCAGAATAAAGATCATGGCAAACCTGGACATTGCAGAAAAGAGGTTGCCCCAGGATGGCAAGATCAAGTTCAAGACCAGGACTGGCAAAACCATAGAACTTCGTGTGGCCACCCTTCCCACCACAGAAGGAAACGAGGACGTCGTTCTGCGTATCTTGGCTTCATCCGAGGCCATGCCACTTGATAGAATTGGACTACTGGAAGAGAACCTTAAAAATCTGAAAAAGTGTATCGAAATGCCCTATGGGCTGATTTTGGTCGTTGGACCAACTGGTTCTGGTAAGACAACCACCCTTCACGCTGCCCTGGGGCACATAAACAGACCGGAAAAGAAGATATGGACAGCTGAAGACCCGGTAGAAATTGTCCAGGATGGCCTGAGACAGGTACAGGTAAAGCCCAGCATCGGCCTTACCTTTGCCAGGATTCTAAGGGCCTTTCTCAGGGCCGACCCCGATGTCATAATGGTTGGTGAAACTCGAGATGAAGAAACCGCCAATACGGTTATCGAAGCATCACTTACCGGCCACCTGGTATTTTCAACCCTGCACACCAACTCTGCTCCTGAAACTGTGACCAGGTTACTGGGAATGGGAATGGACCCATTCAACTTTGCTGATGCCCTTTTGTGCGTGCTGGCCCAGCGACTCGTAAAGAGACTGTGCCCCAAGTGCAAGGAGCCCTACACCCCTGATTCAGAGGAAAAGGAACGCATATTGTACGAATATGGCAAAAACCCTGCCCGCCCACTCACACCGGAGGACCTTGACAATGTGACCCTCTACAGGCCAAAGGGGTGTCATGCCTGTAACAACGTTGGCTACAAGGGAAGAATGGCAATCCATGAACTACTTGTCAGTGACGATGGCCTGAGAAAACTCATCCAGTCCAAGAAACCAGTCATGGAAATCAGGGACTACGGGCTTACAAATGGCATGACAACCCTGAAACAGGACGGCATTAGGAAGGTGCTCATGGGAGAGACGGATATGCGCCAGGTCCTTGCTGCCTGTATCAGGTAAAGGGATTAGTGCCCCGTTATTGGGCTTGGCTTTGCCTATTTCCCAGTGCCCCAAGCCCTATTATTTCCTCTATTGGTATGAGAATCGAGGCCACGGCGGCACATTCTAGGCCAAAGGGCAGGTAGCCCAGATAGCCCAGAATGGGCATCTCAAAGACCTTGAATTGGCCCACAAATGGTATTGAATACACCCATTTGGGGTAACTCCAGAAGTTCCACATCTCCCAGAAAAGACCGCATGCTAGAGCGCTGGCTGCAAGTCTGGCAACTGGCCCCAGATTTCCCGATGAAAACACGAGCTCCAGCAGATTTGGCACATTGAACCACACCTTAAGAGAACAGATGACCAACAGGGGGCTTACCCATAGAAGCGGGAAGAGATAATCTGGGAAGAGTCCCATCAGCCCCAACCCTGCCACAGAAATCAAAAGGACTGCCAGGGCTAAGTCCTTTCTGGGGTGCCTTCCCTTCAATCCTTCAAAAATAAAGGCATATTCAAATAATCTTACCGACTTTAATAGCTCGTTCATGGACAAAACCCCTGGAAGCACTGTGGAGAAGGCCAAGGAGGCCATCAAGGCATATTGCAGTGAACCAAAGGTTTCCACGCCGACATAGTACCAGTTTTCAACAAATCGATTCAAAAACTCGAAATACCACCAAAAAACGCTGCTAAGGGGAAAAAGGAGCCAGAATGAAAGGGGCCTGGACGTCAAGAGGCAGGTACCCATTCGCCACTTGGAAAGGGCATTTAGCACCAGGATGAAACCTAGCCACAAGGGAGTAAAGCTCCAGTTCCTAAGCCACTGACCAACAGGTAAAAGATTCCAAGACACACCCCACGCTGCCAAAAGCAGGGAAAGCCCCAGCCAGCCCCACAAAGGGAAAGCCCCCTTGGCGCCTCTGACATCCAAGATTTTGGGCGCCCTTAACGCCCTCTTTACCCAAAGGGCAATGAGTGAGACAAAAAGGGTGAGGCCAAGAAAAAAGAGGGGCCAATTATCCTTTGCATGAATCACATAGCCTGGTCGAGGGGGGAATCTTGTGAATCTTTCAAGATCCTGACCTGTCAGCACCATTCCCACAAGTGGCGCCCCAACAAGAATTATGGCGGCAAGCAGATAGCAAGCGAAAAATCTGATGTTGAAATTGGATTGCCTGTCAGAGTAAAGTGCCATTTAATTCCCAAAGGTTAAGTGCTTCTCAAAATATACCAAGAACAGAGGAGATAAAAAGAGATGCAGCGTAATCTGCTTTCAAAACATTTTTTTGACAGAGCAAAAAAGGTAATACCAGGTGGTGTCAACAGCCCCGTGCGTGCATGCAAGTCAGTAGGGGCAGACCCTATCTTCGTTGAATCTGGCAGTGGCTGCTGGGTTTGGGACGTTGATGGTAACTCATATATGGACTTTGTTTGCTCCTGGGGGCCGCTCATCCTGGGCCACTGCCACCCCGAAGTGGTGGCTGCAGTGAAAAAGGCTGCGGAGACGGGCTCAAGCTTTGGGATACCCACGTGGAGTGAGGTCAAGCTTGCCGAGATGATAGTGGACATGGTTCCTTCCATAGAGAAGGTAAGGCTAGTCAACTCAGGCACCGAGGCCACCATGAGTGCGGTGAGATTGGCCCGCGGCTTCACAAACAGGAAGAAGATAGTCAAGTTTAACGGCTGCTATCATGGTCATGCAGATTCCTTTCTCGTAAAGGCAGGCTCTGGCGTGGCAACCCTTGGCATTCCAGGAAGCCCTGGTGTTCCAGAGGAAATAGTGCAGAACACCATTGCCATCCCATTCAACGACAAGGATGCAGTGAAAAACGTCCTGGACAAGGAGGGAGACCAGGTGGCCTGCATCATAGTAGAACCCGTGCCGGCCAATATGGGCGTTGTACTCCCTGATGAGGATTTTCTCCCATTTCTGAGGCAAATCACCCAGGAACGCGGAATTGTGCTCATATTTGATGAGGTTATAACCGGCTTCAGGTTGGCACCGGGCGGAGCACAGGAATACTTCGACATCATGCCCGACCTCACCTGTCTTGGGAAAATTATAGGTGGTGGGCTGCCAGTGGGTGCCTATGGCGGAAAGGCCGAGATCATGGATCAAATTGCACCAGACGGCCCTGTGTACCAGGCAGGGACCCTTTCAGGCAACCCCCTTGCAATGGCTGCCGGCATCAAAACCCTTGAGATACTTTCGCGGCCTGGAATCTATGAGCTTCTTGAAAACCGCATGGATTATCTGGCCGGAGAACTGAAAACAATTTCACAAAAATATGGCATAAAATGCACCATTCAGAAGATTGCATCCATGATGACCTGTTTCTTTGGCCAGGACGGACCAATCAGAAATTTTGAACAGGCATCGCAATCTGATACGGAATTTTACGGAAAATATTTCAGACAGATGCTTCGAAACGGCGTTTACCTGGCTCCGTCCCAATTTGAGGCGGCATTTGTGTCCCTTGCTCACAACTGGGATGATCTCGACTTCGCTATTGAAGCCACTGAATCGTCATTCAAAGTTCTTGCATAAGGCGGAATAATATGCTATCTGATATGGAACGTCGGGCAGAAATCAAAGTTTTGGCGGTATATCCAGCCAATTTTAAAAACTGCCTGAGGAAAGGGTAAAAAAAGCTATGGGTACCATCCGGCAGGAGCTGGCCCTGGCATTGAGGCACTTCAGCAATGCCACCACAATAGCACTGGCCGTCGTCTTATCGACCTTTGCCGGAGTTATAACCGGGTATTACCTGGACATTAAGTTCTTTGAGGGAAAGACTTACCCATGGCTTACCATATTGTTCTTTTTGTTCGGTTTGGGAGGGGGAATCAAGAATTTCATAATTCTCACCAAACGATTCACCAAGGAAGCCGAAAAAAAGGACGGGGAAAGGAAGGGAACAGTTCTTGGAACAGAGGACGAACAACATCAGGGCGATACTGACGGGCAATCTTGATCCTGCCTTTATAAGGCAGTTCATGGCTGCGAACTGGGTGGTTATGGCCCTTTTGGTTATAGGTTCGTCTTTTCTTTCCTCGCCAGAAATGTCTGCGGGTATCCTGCTTGGCGGAATAATAGCAAATCTCAACTGTGTCGGCCTCAATAAGGACTGCAAGCGCATGATGAGGTGGCGCAGCATGGCTGCATATTACGCAGGCATGGCAGTCAGGATGGGGCTCATAGCCCTGGCGGTCACAGTTGCGATCTTGTTTTTCAAAGAGACCTTTTCGCCAATAGGTCTTTTTATCGGGTTATCCGTCGCAGTTATCAATTTTTATTTATTGGTCATAGCAATGCTTATCTATCGAGTTAAATTTAAGGAGGCAGTTTAACCATGGAACATCCCCTGTTATTTCTAAGCCTGTTGCTAGAAGCATTGGGCCTGCCGGCCCACGGTGGCAAGAGTGCCTTGGCTCAGATACTGGCCCCGCATATGCAGTACAGCTATCTCGCTATGATTATATGCGTGATACTGGCATGGGCAGCAACATCCAACATGCAAATCAGGACCCCAAAGGGTCTCCAGAATCTGATGGAAATTTTTGTAGATTGGTCTGAAAACTTCATCTATGAGCAGACCCACGACAGAAAGAAGACCATGATCATTTTTCCCATGATGACCACCTTCATGTTCTACATACTGGTGGCCAACTACATGGGATTGATACCTGGTTTCATGTCTCCTACTGCAAATCTCAACGTTACACTTGGCTGTACCGCAATCTCCATTGCCACCTACCATATCCTTGGTGTGAGATTTCATGGAATAAAGTATATCAAACACTTCATGGGTCCAATTCCAGCAATGGCACCCATGATGTTCCCCATCGAAGTCTTCAGCCACATTGGAAGAATCCTTAGCCTCTCCATTCGACTTTTTGGAAACATGGTTTCCAAGGAGATTCTTCTTGGACTGCTCTTCATGCTGGCTGGACCATTCTTGGCACCGCTGCCAATCATGATTCTCGGTTGCCTGGTATGTCTGCTTCAGGCATTCATTTTCTACGTACTTTCCGTTGTGTACTCTGTTGAGGCAATGGCAGGTGCTCACTAATCAAGTTGATAAAGATCAGTTTTAGATAGAAGAAGAAGGCCAAAAAAATTAAAGAACTAGGAGGTTTCATCAAATGAAGAAGGTTTCTTGGATTACCGTACTTACCGCACTATTCGTACTTGCTTGGGCAGGACTTTCCTTTGCAGCTGGTGATGACGTAGCAAAGGGTGGCCATGTTGGCTTCCTGATGGCTGCATCAGTTCTCGCTGCAGGACTCGGTGTTGGAATCGCTGCATCCGGTTGCGGTGTTGGAATGGGTCACTGCTCCAAGGGTTGTCTCGATGGTACCGCAAGGAATCCTGAGCTCGCTGGTAAGCTGACCGTTACCATGTTTATCGGTCTGGCTCTTATCGAGTCTCTTACCATTTACGCTCTCGTTGTTGCTCTTATCGCTCTGTACGCCAACCCAATGCTGCCAAAGCTCATGGCTATCTTCGGCCTGGGTGGCTAATCACTAGAGTCACAACTTAAGCTGAATCTAAAGGCTGCGACCTTGAAGGCGCAGCCTTTTTTATTTTGCCTCTTTCTAACCAACTATCTTTCCACCAGTGGGGCCCCTTCCATCAAGCCTGATTACCCTGTGAGCCAAGGACAGAAGTTCAGGATTGTTGTCCGCCAGGACTATAGTGGCTTCAAACCGCAAAAGCTCCTCTAAAAAATTTAACAATTCCTTGACATCCCTGGGATGAAGCCCCCTGCTTGGCTGATCCAAGATAAATATTTTTGCACCTTCCCGTCTGTTCGAAGCCAAATGCGAGGCTATTTTTAGGCGTTGAGCCTCCCCAGAGGAAAGACTCGTCAGGGGCTGGCCAAGTCTGATATAGCCAACACCTACCCTTTCGGCAGTTTCAAGGGGGCGCCTTATAGCAGAAATGTTCGCGAAGAAATCAGCCGCTTCTGAACAGGTCAGCTCCAGAACCTCGCTTATATTGAGCCCCTTGTAGCGAATAGCCAAAATGTCACCATTATATCTGAGCCCCTTACACACAGGGCATAGGTAACCAATGGTATAACCCACGCCCTCCTTCTCGACCTGCCCAGTGCCCTTACACATCTCGCACCGGCCACCCCTTTTGGCAAGAGAGAACATATTTGCACTTAACCCATACCCCCTGGCCTGCTTTGTGCGGGCAAAAAGCCTTCGGATGTGACCAAATATGGAAAGAACCGTTGCAGGAATTGAATATTTGCTCTTGAAAACAGATTGCTCAGGCACATAGAAAATGGATGCCCCATGCCCCCTATTTTCAAAGTCCTGCCTGATATCTTGCAGGAGTCGACTCTTACCAGAGCCAGTAGGCCCCAATACGAGATTCATGGCCTTGGTACAAAGTTCCACCTGCCCAGGTGAAAAGTAGTCTGACAGTGTGCATGTTATAGTATCCCCACATATCTTTCTTGACTCCACGCCCCCTTTTGACACCGATAGGTCCAAAGGAGGCATCTCGTACCGTTCCTTCCATCCCTGAAAGACAACCTGGCCACCATCCTTTCCGGCGCCTGGGCCAATTTCTACAATATAGTCGGCAATCTCCAATGCCTCAGGCGCATGTTCTATCATTACTATGGTATTACCAGGTGAACTTAGCTCTCTTATTAGCTGGCATACCTGTAGCCTTTCATTCAAGGGGAGCTGGGATACAGGCTCGTCAAGAATGTAGAGAACTCCGCTGAGTCTTTGGGCAACCACGGCTGCGAGGCGCAATTTTAGAAACTCTCCTGATGACAGGGATGATATTCCCCTGTCAAGATTCAAATAACCCACTTCAAGCCTGACCAGTGAACCAAGTAAGGCCAAAATCTTATCCAGCAGTGGCCCAATTGCCTGATGTGCCTCGACCTCTTGCCCTTTAAACTTGCCTTCAAAAAATTCTAGTAGTTTCCGCACCTCTTCTGTGTAGAAAAAATCCTCTTCCCTACCCATCAAGACCCGACTGGCCTCAAGAACTACGGCCTCGTCACTTTCCGTTTCGTTGTCGGTCTGTTCCAGCTCCTCTGGCCCAGTAAGAGCTTGATTACATGAGTGACACCAAAGCCTTGTAGAAAAATAATATTTCTTGATGCCATCTTTGGAATAAACCGCGCTGCATAACCTCCCATCCCCCACCTCAAGGGCGAGCCTGGCAGACTCAAAAAGCCTCTGACCCTTCCCTGCATCAACCTTGAGTCTGTCAATTACGAGAAAAACCTCACCTGGCTTCCCATCGAGAGCTCCAAGGAGATCATCAAGCTCGTCGTCCAGCATAAACATATCGCCCTTAAACTCCACCCTCAGGTAGCCTTGGGAATGGAGTCGTCTAAAGAATCTCTCCCGCTCCTCGAAATTACCTGGAACATCCAGGGGGGCCATAATGGCAATACGTTTTCCCTGGGCCAACTCCTCCATCCTAGAAACAATCTCTTCCAGGGTTAAGGCCTCTACCTCTTCATGACACCTTGGACACACCAATCTTCCCGCAAACCTGAAGATGTTTCGAAAAAGTAGCCCCAGCCCAGTTATACTGCCAACAGTGGAATGAGCACTTCTTTGAGAGACGTCGGCGCTCATTATCACAGGAGGGCATATCGGTTCAACGAGCTCGACATACTCTCCCTCCTTGAGCAACAGGGGTTTTCTGCCCCAGCCCGAATTATCCAAGATATCTAGATACTTCTGGCTTGAAATCTTCCCCAGGATATCCACGGCAAGGGTGGATTTGCCACTGCCGGAGCGACCTGTAATCATGGTTATCTTGCCCAGGGGAATGGACACATCAATGTTCTTAAGATTGTGAAGCCTTGCACCTTTTATCGCTATATAATCGCTAACCATTTGGATTTATATGAATAAACGCAGGCAATAATTCGTTAAATTAATAGTAACTACTAAAGAAACCGATAAATAATTTGAGTAAGAATTTAGCAATTCCAAGGAGTAACGCAATGCGGTTTTTCAAGACATTTGAATTTGGTTCCCATGGATGTCTCAAGAATATGGCAGCCCACTATCTGTCGCCACTACACCTGTGCTCAGGACTCATACAGATGGCCTATAAAACAAAAAGGCACCCGGTAAGGTGCCTCTTATTCAAAGTAGTCGAAGGTTACGATGTATTCTACAAAAACATCCTAAAACTCAACTAAAATATCATGGCAAGACTTTGTTGGGCCAGGTTGGCAATGGAAGCCAGCTTTTCAGGCAACATTCCCAGATAAAGCACACCAAGAGCCGTAATCACCAAGGCTACCACTGTAGGCGCAGCAACTGCCCCGCGGACCACCTCTCTGATCTCTTCCTTCATGTACATCATATAAATGACCCTCAGGTAGTAATAGGCACCTATCACACTTGTCAATACACCCAAGGCTGCCAGAAGGAAGTAACCCTCCTTAATGGCTGCTGAAAAAACGTAGAACTTGGCTATAAATCCGGCTGTGGGAGGAAGCCCAGCCATAGCTACCAGGAAGAGGCTCAGTAAGAATGCCAGTGTAGGATATCGATACCCTATGCCCCTGTAGTCATCAAGCTCTTGGGCCTTTCTTTCAACTCCATCAATTATATAGACAACCCCAAAGGCCCCTATATTCATAAGGGTGTAGGCAAACAGATAGAACAGCACACCTGTTCTGCCCTCCCCGTTGGCAGCAATGATGCCAACTGCCATGTAACCTGCATGGGCTATGGATGAATATGCTAGCATTCTCTTGATATTGGTTTGGGAAACCGCCAGAAGGTTACCGAAAAACATACTCAGGAGCGCCCCCCACCAGATAACTGGCTTCCAGTAGGGATTGAGTGCCGAAAGATTTACCGTGCTGGCAAAATCGGGCTGACCATTGGTGGCTAGAATAGGGGTAAATGTTACAAAAAGGACCTTCATGAAGATACCAAATGCAGCCGCCTTCACGGCAGTGGCCATAAACCCTGTCACTACTGAAGGCGCTCCCTCGTACACGTCTGGCGTCCACATATGGAAGGGTACAATTGCCATCTTGAAGAACAGCCCTGCTATAATCAGGGCAAAGGCGGTCAGCAGTGGCAAACTTTGATATGTGCCATTGGATATTGCCTGGGCCACCTCTGTTATGTTCAGGGTGCCTGTAAATCCGTAGATAAGGGCCACCCCAAAGAGAAAGAGCGCAGAACCGAAACTCCCCAGAAGGAAGTACTTCAAGGCGCCCTCTTGGGAAAATGGGCTGTCTTTTAGAAATGCTGCCAGCCCATAGATGGCAAGGGACATTACCTCAAGGGTCAGAAACATCATTAATAGGTCGACGGACTGTACAAGCCCAATGGCCCCGGCCACGGCGAATACCAGCAGGATGTAATATTCACCGTTCATCAGCCGGTTGTTCCGCAGATAGCCTATACTCATCAAGGCCACCAGCATACCTGAGCAAGCCATGATTATGGCCACGAAGATGCTGAACTTGTCTGCAGAAAAGATGTTCATGAAAACAATGTCGTGAAGTTCCCACTCACGGCAGGCCATGTGTCCAATGGTGGCAGCAAATATGAAAACTGTCAGCCAGCCAAGCCACTTTCCACGAACCTCGACATCCTTGTGCAGGAGCATCATGTCAACGAGTATCAAAAACAAGCCTGCAACAATCAGTATCATCTGACCACCACAGACTTCCCAGAGATGATATAGATCAAAAGCTAAGTTCATCTGATTCATGCCCTTTACTCCTTGGCCATAGATACTGTTGCCGCTTCAATCCCAGGCACCTCATGAATAGAGGCCATTTGGGAACCCTGACTAGTCTGCTCAATCTTGACCTGGTTGATGAAATGATCCACTGAGGTGTGCATTTTCTTCAAGAAAAAGTTAGGATACAAGCCAATCCAGAAAATCAGCACTAGCAACGGTAGCATGTAAGCCACTTCTCTAAGGTTCATGTCGGTCAACGTAAGGTTTTTGGGGTTGGTAACCTCACCGTAAAAGACACGCTGTACCATCCAGAGCATGTATACCGCTCCGAGTATAACTCCAGTGGCGGCAAGGACCGCAGCCACCTTATTTACCTTGAATGCGCCGAGTAGGATAAGGAATTCCCCGATAAAACCGTTGGTTGTGGGAAACCCTATGGACGACAGGGTGACTATGAGAAATATGGTGGAATAGATGGGAACTATCCGTGCAATTCCGCCATACTCCTTTATGAGCCTGGTATGCCGGCGCTCATAAACAATTCCCACCAGAAGGAACAAGGCGCCAGTTGAAATACCATGATTAATCATTTGAAGGACAGATCCCTCAACCCCCTGCCTCGTCAGTACGTAGAGCCCCAACATGCAGTAGCCCAGGTGAGATACGGATGAATAGGCAACGAGCTTCTTGATATCGGGCTGAACCATGGCCACAAGGGCGCCATAGATAATTCCAATTATGGATAGGACAATGATAAGAGGAGCAAAAAAGGCCGAGCCCTGGGGAAAGAGTGGCATGGCGAACCTGAAAAATCCATAGGTTCCCATCTTGAGAAGGATACCAGCAAGAATTACAGAGCCTGCCGTAGGGGCCTCCACGTGGGCATCCGGAAGCCATGTATGAAGGGGAAACATGGGAACCTTGATGGCAAAGGCAAGGGCAAAGGCAGCAAAAAAGGCGATTTCATAGTTGCGCGGAATGTGTGTGCCATAGAGCTGCAAAAGATCAAATGTCATGCGGCCAGTGGAATCGTAATGAAAATATACCAGGCCGATTATGCACACCAGCATGAGGAGCGAACCAACCGCAGTGTATAGAAAGAACTTTATGGCTGCATATATTCGCCTTTCGCCGCCCCAGACTCCAATGATGAGATACATGGGAATGAGCATGAGCTCCCAGAATACATAGAACAGAAACAGATCCAGGGCCACGAAGGTTCCCAACATGGCGGTCTCCAGAACCAAAAGCGCAACCTGAAATTCCTTGACCCTCTTGTCGATGGCACGCCACGTGGAAAGGATGGTCAAGGGAGTAAGAAAGGTTGTCAGGAGAATCAGCCAAAAGGAAAGCCCATCCAGGCCCAACTTGTAGTGTATTCCATAGCTTGGTATCCAGGGGTGATCTTCCAGCAACTGGAAGCCAGCCACCGAAGGATCAAAGGCGGCATATATGCGAAGCGACGCCAAAAAGGTCAACAGACTCGTAACCAGGGCGATGCCCCTTATAACATTTTTGCCAGCCTCGTCCCTCTGGGGCACTGCCAATATGAAAAGTACCCCCAGTAGAGGGAGAAACGTCACGTATGTCAAAATGGGCGCATTCATAAGTTTCCCTATCTCCTCTTATTTTTTCATGCCCTCGATCTCGTCAACCCTCTAGGGTATTTCACCGATATATGAAGAAGCATAACAAGGTGACTATGCCCACCAGCATGAAGGCTCCGTAGGTCTGCACAAAGCCGTTCTGCACCAGTCGAGCCCCAGCTGAAGTACGCTTTACCAGCCAAGCCGGGCCATTCACACCTATTCCGTCTATGAAAAATGCATCAACGACCTTCCACAGGAATATGCTGAAGTAGTAAATGGGCAACACAATCAGGAACTCGTATATCTCATCCACATAGTATTTGTTGTAAATGACCTGGTAGTGAAAGGCGAAGCGCTCTGCCAATTTCTTTGGCAGCTCCTCTCCACGAACCATATAGATGTAAAAGGCAAGGGAGATACCTATTATTGCCACTACCACGGATGTTGCCATGAGGGTCCACTCAACGGGCTCGGCAACATGCACATGATGTCCGTACTGGGCAACAATTCGGGATGAATGCTCAAATACCGGTTCAAGGAACCCTTCCAGAATATTTGGCACATGACCAAAGAGTTTACCAATAAGCTCTGGAATGCCAAGCCAGCCACCAAACAGCGACAGGGTGGCAAGGATTATCAGGGGTACCGTCATGGTTGCAGGGGATTCATGGAGATGATGCTTCTGCTCCTCTGTGCCCCTGAACTTACCATGAAAGGTCATGAATATGAGTCTGAACATATAGAAGGCGGTTATGCCTGCACCAACAGTTCCAATGAACCAGATGATCTTCCCTGCCAGGGGATGGTATGGGAAGGCAAAGGCCTTGCCCAGAATCTCATCCTTGCTGAAGAATCCTGCAAAGGGAGGAAGCCCCGATATGGCAAGGGTGGCAATTAGCATTGTCATGTATGTGATTGGCATCTTCTTGGCCAGACCACCCATGTGCCTCATGTCCTGATCTCCGCCCATTGCGTGAATCACAGAACCTGAACAGAGAAAGAGGCAGGCCTTGAAGAAGGCGTGGGTCATAAGATGAAATACACCAGCCCAGTAGGCAGTAACTCCAACGCCGATGAACATATACCCAAGCTGGCTGACAGTGGAATAGGCCAGCACCTTTTTGATATCGTTCTGAAGCACGCCCATCGTTGCGGCGAAAAATGCTGTGGCTGCCGCAATTGAGGCCACAACCAGCAGGGCCGTGGGCGCCAGGGTGTAGAGCACATTGGTGCGTGCCACCATGTACACGCCTGCGGTTACCATTGTGGCAGCATGGATCAGAGCGGAAACTGGCGTAGGACCAGCCATTGCATCGGGCAACCAGATATAGAGTGGTATCTGGGCTGACTTACCCGTTGCACCAATAAAGAGCAACAGGCAGATGGCTATGAGTACAGGTGAATTGAGGGCGAGACTGCCATGCTCGAAGAGTTCCAGTGCCTTTGGAAACACATCCAGATAGGAAAGGGAGCCAAAGGTCCAGAACATGAGAAACATTCCAAGCACGAAGCCAAAGTCACCGATCCTGTTGACAATAAAGGCCTTCTTTCCAGCAACAGCATTGTCTATGCCCTGGTACCAGAAGCCAATGAGCAAATAGGAGGCCAGCCCGACACCTTCCCAGCCAACAAACATGACTAGATAGTTGCCCCCCAGAACGAGCATGGCCATAAAGAAGACGAACATGTTGAGATAGGCAAAGTAGCGCCAGTACGACTCGTCTTCCCACATGTAGCCGGTGCTATAGACATGAATCAGAAAGCCTACCCCTGTGACAACCAATATCATCAGCATGGAAAGGGGATCAATCATGAAACTGACGTCCACCTTGAGCCCACCAACGCTCATCCACTCCCAAAGGGTCTGGGTGAAGACCCTGTGCTCGGGTTCAAGGCTCAATAAATCCTTCCAGATAAATAGTGCCACGATGAAGGAAAAAGCTATGCTCATGCAGCCTATGAAGGAGATTATGCCCTTTCCGAGTCTCTTTCCAAAAAGACCGTTTATGAGAAATCCAATCAGGGGGAAGAGCGGAATTAGAAAAATGTATTTATCCATGATTAAACCCTTTTCCTCTCCTTACGTTAAAAGGCCATTGTTACCATTTGAGCAGGTTGAACCTGTTTACATCTACTGACTTTGCGTGCTTGAAGAGACAGATCAATATCGCAAGCCCCACAGCCACCTCAGCAGCTGCCACGGCAAAAATAAAGAGCACCATCACCTGACCGCCCATATCAGCCATGGATGCAGAAAATGCAACCAGCATGAGATTGATTGAATTGAGCATCAACTCCACGGACATGAAAAGGATGAGGGCATTTCTTCTTGTGAGAAAGCCTATGACCCCCAGACCAAAGAGAATGCAAGACAAAATAATGTAATCGTTTATCCCAGCCATTGTGCCTCCCTAAGCCCTTTTCTTGGCCAGATAAATTGCTGCAACTAGGGCGACCAGAAGCAGCACAGACGATATTTCAAAGTGCAAAATGTATTTCCTGAAAAACAAGTCCCCAATTTGGGAGGGTTTTCCAAACCCCTCTGGCAGACTTTTTTGAGCCACGAGCTGATTTATCCCCTTTAGACCAATTATCAAAAGGGCTATCAGATACACCCCCAAGATGGCTCCCATGGCCCGATACGAAATATTTTTCTGGGCAGTCTCCAAGGCCTCATCAGGGGTTATGAGAAGCATGATTACGAAGACCACGAGCACCAGAATTGCGCCTGCGTATATGGAAACCTGAAAGATGGCAATGAGAGGCGCATGAAGATGCAGATAAAGGGCGGCAAGCGCAATAAACACGGTTAAGAGCCCCAACGCGCTAGGCAGGGCATCTTTCACGGTTATGGTAAATATGCCGGCTCCGACAGCCATTATTGCAAACAGTAAAAAGTAGTAATCCATAACTCACCTGCTCTTTTCTATTAACTCCTTAACCTGTTTATTCATCCAATCAGCCGCACACCCTATTCCTTGGCCTTGTCTGCCTTGTCATCCTTCTTCTTGGCCTCCTTTGGGGCAGCCGCCTTCCCCTTGGCCGCTTTTTCACTGGCTGAAGCCTTGGCTGCCTTGCCTGCAGCGGCCTTTTTCTTAGGAGGCGGTGCGTCAACGGGGATAGGCTTTGGTGGCGGCTTTAGCCTTCCTTCTGCCTTGGCCCTTTGAAAGTTGGCTAAAAGTCTTTCCTTGTCATAGATACATTTTTCTGGCTCATACTCGGCAAGCTCGTAGTCCTGCCCAAGGACCAGGGCCCCCTTGGGACATGCCTTCTCGCAGTTGCCACAGAAGATGCACCTGAGCATGTCAACCTCAAAGGAGGCACACATGGTCTTGCCAGCATACTTGTCTTCCTCGCCTTCAGCTGGCTTGCCACGCTTTACGGTTATGCACTTGGCAGGGCAGGCCCTGGCGCACATACCACACCCCACGCACAGCTCCTGACCCTTGTCATTTAGCTGAAGCATATGGGCGCCGCGGAAGATTGGGGCGATCTCACGCCTGTCTTCCGGATATTGCCAGCATGTTGGCACTGTGTGTGGCCCCTTTCTGAAGGAGGCCCTCACATTGAATGTAAAATGTTTCCAGGTTAAACGAAGACCCTTGGCTATCTCGACAAGGTAGACCCTTTCTCCCAAGGTGTACTCTTTTTTGACAATTGGTCGTCTGGGCATATCCCTAAGCTCCACTTAAATAGTTAACTGCACGAGTAAAGCCGTTACGAACAGATTGATAAGGCCCAGTGGGATAAGGGCCTTCCACCCCAGGCCCATGAGCTGATCGTACCTGAAACGTGGCACCGTCCAGCGAACCCAAACAAACAGGAAGAGGAAAAATGCCTGTTTCAAGGTAAAAACGAGAAAAGAGGCGATACCATAGGCCACTGGGCCCAGGTATTTGCTCATGTCCACATAGGGCAATCCCCAGCCGCCGAAGTAGAGGCTTACCGTTATGGCAGCAAGGGTTACGAGGTTCACGTATTCGCCAAATAGGTAGAGGCCGAGACGCATGGAACCATATTCAGTGTGATATCCAGTGACCAATTCACTTTCACACTCTGGAAGGTCAAAGGGAACCCTGTTGGCCTCTGCATAGGCAGCAACGAGAAAAATCAGGAAACCAAGGGGCTGTTTGAAGAATCCCCAGTTGGGCAGAAACCCGAGAAAGGTTCCCTGTTGCTGCAATACAATCTCCCTGAGACTGAAGGTGCCGTAAAGCAAGACGATGGTCAGCAGGGCGAGCCCCATTGGCACCTCGTAGGAGATGAGCTGAGCCGTGGCCCTGAGGCCTCCAAGTATGGAGTATTTACTGTTTGAGGCCCACCCGCCGATAACCATTCCAAACACTGCTATTGCACTAAGGGCAAGGACGTACAGAAAGCCGATGCTCACATCAGAAACCTGGAGGATAATTTCCTTTCCCCCAATAACTATCTTGTCTCCAAAGGGTACGACCGCAAAGGCTGAAAAAACAGGAAATGCAAAGAGTGGTGGGCCAAGGATGAACAGTATCTTTCTCGCCCTCTCAGGGATGATGTCTTCCTTGGTAAAGAGCTTGATGCCGTCTGCCAAGGGCTGTAGCAGCCCAAAGGGGCCAGCTCTGTTTGGCCCGAGCCTGTCCTGCATCATTGCAGAGGCGCGCCTTTCCACCCATGTCATAATTACCGCTATAAGCAGGACCCAGACCCATATAAACACAACCTTGATTAGATCTATTTGCCAGTCTGCCATAAAGGCTCCTCCCCTACCTGTCTAGCTCGCCTGCAATCACGTTGAGGCTGCTCAAACAGGCTATCAGATCCGATATCATCTCTCCCTTAACCAGGTCCTCGAATGCCTGATACACCATGTAACAAGGAGGACGAATCTTTATCCTGTAAGGCTTGTCCGTCCCATCGCTCCTGATAAAAAAGCCTAGTTCACCATTGGGTGATTCGATGGCATGGTATATCTGCCCTTCTGGCGGCTTGATAATCTTTGGCACCTTCTTCATCAAAGGGGCATCGTCTGGCAGCTCCTTATAAAGGGCATAGGCCTGATCTATAATCTTGATGGATTCCTCCATCTCGAGCATGCGCACCATGTATCGATCGAAGACGTCGCCATGCTTTCCAACCGGGACCTCAAATTTGACCTTGTCATACATGAGATAGGGCTCATCCTTCCTGAGATCCCTCTTTACCCCGCAGGCCCTGAGCATTGGGCCACTGAAGCCCCAGTCCAGAGCGTCGTCTCCGCAAAAGGCATTGACGCCAATGGTACGATCCATCCAAATCCTGTTATGGGTAAGAAGCTTGTCTGTCTCGTCATTGGCCTTTCTTATGGTGTCACGCAGCCTGGGCCACTTTTCATGGAACCTTTCCGGCAGGTCTGCCTCCACACCCCCTATGGCCCCCATGGAATTGGTGAGCCTGGCTCCATGGTGCCACTCGAATATCTCATAAATCTCTTCACGCTGGATTATCAGATAGAAGAAAGGTGTAAGGGCTCCCAGGTCCACCCCAAGGATTCCCACGCACACCTGGTGGTCTGCAATACGGGCAAGCTCCATCATTATCATCCTGATGAGCTGTGCCTTTGGCGGCACCTCGATGCCCAGTAGCTTCTCAACGGCCATCTCATAGGCGACATTGTTGCAAATGGCCGAACAGTAGTTGAGCCTGTCTGTCAGGGGAAGAAATTGTGCGTAGGTAAGATGTTCTCCGAGCTTTTCCACGCCCCTGTGGAGATAACCAATCTCCGGCTTGGCGCTTACAACGGTTTCACCGTCGGTCTGGGTAATGACCCTAAGGGTACCGTGCATGGCCGGGTGAATAGGCCCTATGTTCAAGGTCACATATTCACCGACTTCTGTGGGACCAGTAGTAATACAAATGGTTTCAAGTTCCTTGGTCACGCTGTTCCCTCCCTCACCTTGCAGCAAAAAGCCACTTTACGGCAGCGACAGGGCAACCCCCTGCACCTGCAACTGCCCATATAGCCTTACAAATCAGACTATGTCGTAATTCAGATGACGCTCTTCTCCCTTGCCCTCCAGCGGATAATCCTTGCGGAGGGGATGGTCTTGAAATTCATCCCACATAAGAAGTCTTCTGAGGTTCGGATGCCCCTTGAAACGCACCCCAAACATGTCAAAAACCTCTCTTTCAGGCCAATTGGCCGCCCTCCAGAGGCCTGTCACACTGGGCAACACCAAATCGTCCTCTGGAACTCGTACCCTGACCTGAAGCCTCTCATTGGTCGAAAGGGACAACAACAGGTATATAACCTCGAACCGCGGAGGAGGTGGTCCTTGCCTCTTGGGTTCCTCCGGCTCGTCTTCTCCCTTCTTTTTCTTGGCCTTTTTTGCCTTTTCGTAATAGGCCAGGTTGTCCACACCAAAAAGGTCACTCAAATAATCAAAACCCGCTTCCTTTAGCCTGGTGAGGACTTCAATAACCTTCCTCTTGGGGATTTCCACACATATATCCCCGCGAAACTCAGAAAGTTCCACGAGATCACTCTGCAAGATGGATTCGACTTTTTCCTTGAGGCTCATTTTGTTGCCTCCAGCGCTTCCACAAGCTTTGGTCTCTGCTTGTAAAGGGGATGATCCGCCTCAATCTTGTCTATGAGCTTCAAAAGGGCATACAAGATACCCTCTGGCCGAGGCGGGCACCCTGGCACATAAATATCGACTGGTATGACGGAACCTATTCCCTGGTGGGTGGAGTACGTACGGAAGACGCCTCCCGAGCAGGCACAAGCGCCCACGGCGATGACCCATTTGGGTTCTGCCATCTGCGCGTAGATCCTCTTGAGCACCGGGACCATCTTTTTGGTGATTGTCCCTGCTTCAATGAGCACATCACACTGCCTTGGAGTGAACGCAACACGCTCGGCTCCAAAACGGGCCATGTCATAGCTTGAAGCCAGGGCACACATTAGTTCGATGCCGCAGCAGGCCGTTCCGTAAGGAAATGGCCACGGAGACCTGCTCCTGCCCCAATTTATTAGCTGCTCGGCCTTTGTAAGCAGCCAGCCCTCTCCCTGAATTGCCTGAAATTTCATAGACTTTTCTCCGTGATTACCAGTCAACTGCACCTTTTTTGATTGCGTAGAGAAGACCTACCAGCAAGACAAATACAAAGATAAAGACCTCGAAGAACACCCCCCAACCCAGGGTAGCAAGAGCCTTGTACTGGTTGGCAAGCGGATAGATGAGGACGTTTTCCAAATCGAAAACGAGAAACAGGACTGCGACAAGATAATATTTTACCGAGTAACGTTTGTGTCCAGGGTCCAAAAGTGGAACACCGCACTCGAACGTTGTCGCCTTTTCAGGGGTTGGCCTGTAAGGCCCCAGCAATGCAGAAGCACCAAGCATCGCAAAGATGACAAGAAGTGACATCCCCAGATACATGACGATGGTCTCGAAACCGCTCATCATGCCAAGCCTCCTCTCTCAGCCGCCAGGCCAATAAAAGTTGATAACTGTAACTTATAATTCAAAAAATCTACCACAAGGAAGATTGCTAATCAACCCAAAAAAAATTTTTTCAAACACAAAAAGTACAAAAGAAAAAGTTAACACGTTCATTATGCAAAATTAATCACCAGTTACGTGAAAAATATCACTAAAATTCACGAAAGTCAAGAAAATGAATAATGATTCATTCAATTAAAAGAGGACTTTTAGTTCGGGGGGGCAAAAAGATGGTTCTACCTAGTAGAATAGCTGTGATTTCAAAGAGTTAATCGTTGAGAGAAAGACCCTTTTTCACTTCCGAATGAACTGAACGAAAGGTTTCCTGAAAGGAACTTGGAGTAACTCTGCCGATCTCTATGAACTTGACCATAATCTCTTTGGTCACCTTCAAGGCAAGCTCCTCCTTCTTAAATTTTAGCAGATTTGTATCTTTTTGAGACGGGGCCATGAATTTACTGCCTCCACAAAGAAATAAACCCCTGCCGAAGAAGAAGGCCTGAAAAAAGCAGGGGTCTAAAACAGGAAAAACCCTATCAAGGCCACTCCTGTTTTTAATCAGAAAGGAATGGTGGAGCTGAGCGGGATCGAACCGCTGACCTCGTGAATGCCATTCACGCGCTCTCCCAACTGAGCTACAGCCCCACAAGCCGTGTCTTAATAACATATTGATTGGAATCAGTCAACAAGTCAATAGGCTGAAGTGTCTGTTACATTGGCTCGGGCTCCCTTGGCATGAACCGATAATAATCAATAAACCCAGGCCGTTATACTTAACATTGCCTTTCCCCAACCCTTGCCTGTACACTTGTTAAGCATTGGAGGAAAGAAATGGCCCACGAGGACTTGCAGGAATTTGTGCAGCAACTTGAAAAAAACGGGGAACTAATCCGCATAAAAGAACCCCTGAGCCACCACCTGGAAATTGCCGAGGTGACCCGCCGGGTAAGCAAGGCCCGTGGCCCTGCACTACTTTTTGAAAATGTCCCAGGCCAGAACATGCCTGTTCTAACAGGGGCCTTTGGTTCCATGAAGCGCATGGCAATGGCCCTCGATGTATCGAATCTCGACAAACTGGGCCCCAAGGTGTGTGACTTTCTTGATGCTGCATGCCCAAATGGCCCAATTCAGCGCCTGAAACTTGCCCATAAACTGCCAGAAATCTCCAGGGCAGAACCTGAACTCACGAGCCATGCCCCTTGCCAGGATCTCGTTTTCAAGGGCTCAGAGGTGGATCTCTTTACCATACCCGTCTTGAAGGCATGGCCCAAGGACGGGGGGCCAGCCATCACCCTGCCCCTTGTCTTTACCAAACACCCTGACACTGGCCAGCGCAATGTGGGTATGTACAGACTTCAGGTTTACGATAAAAACACTACTGGCATGCACTGGTATGGCGGCTCGGGTGGTGCCCTTCATTACAAGATTGCCGAAGAGGCTGGC
>JAADCZ010000118.1 GCA_013154175.1 Thermodesulfobacteriota bacterium | reverse complement strand
AACTCAACGGGTGTGAGCATCGTGCTTTCAATGTGGATATGGGCATCTATAAAACCTGGGCTTATGAAGAGCCCGCGGCAGTCCACTTTCTCCCTTGCCGGAAAGTTCTTGCCCAGGGCCGCTATGCGGCCGCTGCAGATGGCCACATCAACCTCTTCGATAGACCTGGAAAAACAATTTATTACCTTGCCGCCAGTTAAGACGAGGTCTGCCTCCTCCTTTTTCTGTGCAACCTTGGCAAGGCGGCCATGTTCACTCGCTGTAAGAAATCTCAAGAACTTCCCCCTTGAAGGGCGGCAAAATATCTCCTGGCGCGCCCCATGGCAATCAAAGGAAAGTAGTGTCTGTAAAGGTTATAGTTGACCATGAATCCCCTCGACAACTCTGCTCCCTGCTCTAGCTTGTCGGCCCATTGGGAAAGGTCTATCCTGTCCCCCACGCCATAACCAGGAAATCCTGTGCCAGTGTACCAGGGCTCATCCCATGTGCCGTTTTCCTTCTGTGTCGAAACCAGAAACCTGAGCCCCTTTAGAATGGCCTGGTCGAAACGGCTGTCCTGAACGCTCAGAAGGGCCATTATTGCCCAGGATGTCTGGGAGGCGGTAGAAGGGCCCTTTCCCCTGTAGGAGTCATCCATGTAGGAGGCGCAACTTTCGCCCCATCCGCCGTCGCTGTTTTGATGCTCCACGATCCACTTGGCTGCCCTTTGAATCACCTCTTCACTAGAATCCATTCCAAGGGCCTTTAGGGCGCACAGGGCAGCGCAGGTGCCATAGATATAGTTTACGCCCCACCTGCCAAACCAGCTTCCATCTTCCTCCTGTTCCTTCAAGAGGTAATCCAGCCCCCTTTGGACAACGGGATTGGAGCGGGGCCAGCCCATGAGGCCCAAGGCCTCGAGAACATGGGCTGTTACATCGGCAGAAGGTGGGTCCAGTGCCTCACCAAAATCACAAAATGGCACCTTTGTCACCACAAGACTGGTGTTGTCCTTGTCAAAGGCTGCCCACCCCCCGTTTTTTGACTGCATTGCCACTGTCCAATTGGTTGCCCTGGTCATCTTGAAATCTATTTCGGCGGTTTTGGGAAAAGACTCCAACAGTCTTTGCAAAACAATCAGTACGAGGGCTGTATCATCCACGTCCGGATACCATGTATTTGCCCTTTCAAAGGCCCAGGCACCAGGTTCAACACCTTTTACCTTGACCTGCCAGTCGCCGGGTCTATCCACAAACTTGTCCAGGAGCCATCTAAGGGCCTTCTGCAAGGGCTCTGACTTGTTGGGATCCTCACCGCAGTCCAGAAAGGCAAGCATTGTGAGAACAGTGTCCCAGACGATGGACTCTGTTGCGTTGATGTAAATTGCGCCATTCTTCTCCCTGGACCAGTGCTCATCAAAGGCGCGGAGCCCTGCGGCAAGGATAGGATGATCCAGATAATACCCTTCTGTATGAAGGGCCATTAGAGAGTAGATAAAGGGGGGCTGAATTCCACCCCAAACGCCATCTGCATCCTGATGTTTGATAATCCAGTCCAGACAATATTTCTTTGCAGTCTTTCGAAGGGGTTTTATTGGGAAGTTTACATACTTGTTGAGAAGCCTGTCCACCAAGATGAAGAGCCTCTCCAGGCTAAACAGCTTTGCCTTTGATGGCATGCTGAAGTCAAAGGCATCTCGCCCTTCTGGAAATAGCTCATCCAGCCTCTTTTCAGGAGGCAGGGGCCGACAGGGCCTGTTGGAACAGAGAATTGCCAGGGGGACTATGGTGGCCCTTGCCCATGAGGCGAAATCATAGATGTTGAGAGGGAACCATTTGGGAAGAAAGATTATCTCTGGAGGCAGATTTGAGGTGTGTTCCCAGGGCCACTCACCAATTAGGGCCAGCCAATATTTGGTAAAGACCCTGATATTTCTAAGGCCTCCATTTTTGAATATCCACTTTCGCGCCTTTACGAGGGCCTCGTGATCTTTATCGAATCCAGCCACTCGCAGGGCTGCATAACACTCTACGGTTGTATTTATGTCTCCTGTTGGGGCCTTGTAGTATATCTCCCAGGATCCATCGCTCCTTTGCTCGTTGAGGATGGCCTGTATCACCCTTGGCATCTTGGGGTCATCTTCGAGGCCTAGAAAGTACATGGCAATTATCCATTCGGCCTCCATACAGCAATTGCTATCTGCTCCGCCTATCCAATAACCCTCTGGGGCCTGATTGTCCCTGGACCATTCAAGGGCCTTTTCAATGCTCTTATTCAAGTCTTGTACAATGCTTTCGGTTTTCTCAACCATAGCCTATTGCCAAACAAGTATTCTTTTGTTGTTACCAATTAACAATCTTGTCTACTGAATGTCGAGGACTCGACCAGGAAAATTATAAAAAGTGCTGCTTCGTTAATGAAAAACAATACACAAAAAGGCGGATAGTGCAAGAAGACACAAGGAAGTTGTCAAATTAAAAAGGCCTGGAGAATAACTCCCCAGGCCTTTTCCTTCCATATTTGGAATTATAGCGAACTAGAAGAGCCAGAGTAGCTCTGCAGCAAAACGCATGGATACGTCGTCGCTCTTCTTTCCTTCTTCGAAGCTCACGTCACGACCGTAGGCATTGACGGCCTTTGTGATATCCTTTGCACCGCTTCCTGGGAACAGGAATGCAGCTCCACCCTTCAAGGTCACGGACTTGAACAACTTGTAACGGAGCTCGTTGTTCCACTCGACACCCATGAAGCTGTCGATGTCCACATTGCCCTTGACACCGTGATTTATGAAATATGCCTCAACAGCCTCGGTCTCGTTGAACCACATTGCCATTACGTGGGTAATGTAGGTCCACCTGCCGTACTGAGCATTGATACCACCACCGATCATGCTGAAACCGGGGTTGTCCAGGGCAGCACCGCCATTGATACCACCACCCCTGACTGTTCCGTAGTATGTTGGGAACATGGAGTAGAGTATCTGACCAAAGAATGGGTTGCCGTCGTGGGAAATGGACTGCTCGCTGCCGAACCTAGGAGTGAACCTGGTGATACCAACGGCAGGAGTAAAACCCTCGAGATCATCATCGTTGGGATCATCGTCACCACGGAGGTAGTAACCACCTACGTGAACATCAAACTTCTTGATTCCGACTGCCTCATGAAGGTCCACAAGGAGGTCGCCGAAGAAGCCGTAGGAGCTGATGTCCATATCGTGGCCAGTCTCATCCTCGAAGTTACCGCCAACGTAAACGAATTCAGCGATTGGATGAAAGATTCCGTAGTGACCCTTGTAGTTCAGGCCGCCGAAGAAGCGGTCGATATCAACATTTTTCTGGTAGTTCTGATCATAGAAGAACACACCCTCAACATAGGTATCCTTCATGAAGGTGTAGCCCAGTTTACCCATGTAGAAGGTACGGTCTGTACCCTTCTGCTGGGTTGGAGGGCCAATTGGATTGACCGCACTCTTTACAGGATCAATTCCTGCATAGCCTGCCTCGGACTCATCCTTCTTGATGTACCAGGCAGCCCACTTGAAACCCTGATAGCAACCAGTGAGACCAATACCAGGGTCATCGTCGCCGTAGATCATTCCACCGTATCCCACGTCTGCGCCCTTGACGTCCCATCCACCATTAACCCTGGAATGGAGGAAAGGTACGTTGAAGGAAGCGTTCAGACGCTCGATACCAAACTGCTGGGTCTGAAGACCATAGGCGAAGTCGGTACGGTCTGCAGAAGACCTGTCAAGGGTGGTGTCAGACTCGAGGGCGAAATATACATCCCAGTCCTGATCGTGAGCGAAGTTGAAGAACAACCTGTTCTCACCGCGGATGTATCCGTCCTTAACGGCACCACCTGCCTCTGTGAGGTGGGACTTGAGGCTGTCGCTCAAGATTCCAACACTTCTCATTATCTCAGTTGCCCTCTTTTCCTGTTCGCTGGAAAGAGTGCTCGAGGTTCCAAAGTCTCTGCTAATCTCATTGGTTGGGACAAGACGCACCTGAGCGCCCATCCTGATGGTGATGTCACCCAGGGTCTGAACCTCCACAGTCCCTGGTGTAGCCTGAGCGAAACTTGCCATCAGCAGCAAGCAGACTGCTGAGACAAAAACTACTGAAAATTTCTTCATAATTTCCCTCCTAGTTTTTTTTGAAATTTTGGTAATAGTTGAAAAAAGCTGGCTACTTGAATGGTGCAAAAAACCCTGCCTCAGTCCCCTATCACCTCCTCGTATGTGTTTTTTCCCTAAACCCTCCTGGAGGCTATGCAATCACGATACCATTTCTTTCATGATTTCCTGAGAATAGACATTTTGTCTCTTTTCAAAGGCATCTCTCACAATGGCGACATCTTGCACGAACATCTCCAATTCCCTAGGGGTAAGAGACTGTTGACCGTCACAAAGGGCCTTTTCTGGCTCTGGATGACACTCAACGAGTATCATGTTGGCCCCTGCGATCACCCCTTGGGCTGCGGCGTTGAAGATATCCATGAGCCCGTTGGGTGCCCTATCCTTGGAGCCAATGGCATGACTCGGATCTACACATACAGGAAGCCGTGTTTGGCGATGGATGACCGGCACGTGGATAAAATCGGCCAAATTCCTGTGGGGAGCACTCATTTGTGATTTTATTCCCCTGAGACAAAAGACAATATTCCTATTGCCTTCGCTGGCGATATACTCACAGGCATTGAGCGATTCCTCAATCGTGAGCCCCATTCCCCTTTTGTAGAGGACGGGAAACTCTGTCTGATTGCCAACTGCCTTTAGAAGCTCAAAGTTCTGGGCATTTCTCGTCCCGATCTGGAGCATCACACCCGTGGGGTGACCTGCCTCTTCGAGGGCCTTGGTTATCTCCTCGATGTGCCTCTCCTTCAAGACTTCCATGGCAATGACCTTGATGTCATACTTGCCTGCGAGCTCAAAAACCCAGGGCAGACACGCAGCACCGTGACCCTGAAAATCATAGGGGCTCGTGCGGGGTTTGTAGGCCCCCATCCTGCTGGTGGAAATCCCGAGGGATTTGAGCACCTTGAAGGTCTCCTCCACGTATTCAGGCGTATCCACGGCACATGGACCAGCAAAGATGTGAAGCCCCTCCTGATCAAACTTCACACCATTGTAGGTAAACCCAACTGGTACAAAGCTGATGTCGTGCCTTCCAATCTGCCTATACTTGGTGGAAACCCGAACAACCCTCTCGATGCCGGGCATGGCACTCAAGACCTCTTCGGGCACGTTGTGGGTGGGCCCAATGAGGTGAATCTCACGCACAGTACGAGTCTCACCCTCTAACTCCACCATGCGAATGTTGAGACCTGGAAAATTTTCCAGGAACTCGTGAAGCCTCTTTAGCTCCGGACTATCCTTGTCGACGTCTTCCTTGAGAATTAAAATCATAGATCTTTTCCGCTCCTCTTCCCTAATTGGAGATTAACCTTTACTTTTTAACACCTGGTATTTTGAAGGTCAAGAAGTAGGCAGGATTTTCCAAAAGTTTTAGTAAGTTAAGAATTTTTAAGGGGCTTGGTCAAGGGCTCGATTGGGACTGAGAACTATCTTCACAAAGGGCCTTTAACCATGTAAGTCTTTGTACTCCCTCAACATTCTGGCAAGCCCTTTTAAGTGCGAACCCCTGGCCCACCACATACACCTTTTCCTCCGCCCTTGTGATCGCAGTGTAAAACCACTTGTTGTTCAGCATGATATAGTGGGAGTTTGAAAGGGGAATGGCCACTACCCTGTACTGACTGCCCTGGGCCTTGTGAACGGTAAGGGCGTAGGCCAGCTCTATGATGTCCCCAATATGGTCGAAATCATAGGCCACAACTATCCTTTCTGGGTAAACCACATAGAACTGTTCCAGATCTTTGTCGATTCTGGCTATCAGGCCAACGCTCCCATTGAAGACACGCCTGGTATCCTGGTGCTCGAACCTCTTCTTTCCTGTTGCCGCAAAGGAGCTCCAGTCCATGGTCTCCATGTCGCGGTTTTGCAAGTGGACCACCTTGTCCCCTTCCCTGAACTCAAAGCCGGCTCGCCGTACCGACTCCCCCTTGGTCTTGTTGAGGATTGCCTGGAGCTCGCTGTTTAGCACCTCTGTGCCCAGCTGACCTATTCTCATGGGGGTCAGGACCTGAAATTCCCACGATGGATGGGACAGGACCTTGGAATAGTCCCGTGCAAGTTGAAGGATTCGCCGCTTTATTGCCTCGTTGTTTTCTTCCCTGTACCTTCTTAGCTCCGACTCCGACTTCTTCTGTCTCTTGAGGGCAAAGATATTGTGCCGCTCGACCCGCTCAAAGGAAAAGTCGTGCCACCCCTGCTCCTCTACCCCTTCAGGAACCTTTCCCTTCCTTATCTCATTTGCAAAAACCGTAAGACGGCTGTCTTCCCTCTGCCTGAAAATCTTTTTCAGATGAACCGAGGGCAAGAGTCCTGTCTCCAAAAGATCTGAAAAGACATTGCCCGCCCCTATTGGCGGAAGCTGTGCTGGGTCCCCAACGAGGATGAAAAGTGTTGAGGGCTTTAGCGCCTTTGCCAGCCTGTAGAAGAGGGAAAGATTCACCATAGAGGCCTCGTCCAGCAAGACCACCTTGTGGGGAAGGGGATTGTCTGGTCCATGCTCGAAATGGTTGTCTCCCTTGTACTTCAAGAGGGCGTGAATGGTAAAGGCATCGTACCCCGTTGCCTTTCTGAGCCTGGAGGATGCCATGCCTGTAAAGGCGCAGCAGACGACTTCCTGGGGCTTTGCATAATACTTGATTATTAGGTCCAAAATGGCCTTGCATACCGTGGTCTTGCCTGTGCCAGCATAGCCGGCAAGCCCAAAGACCATTCCGGGCTCTGTTGCTATTTTCCGGATTATCTCCCTCTGTTCCTGGGAAAACTCAACCCCGCACCTATCCTCATAGGCAGCTATGAAAGAATCGGCCTCCTGCTGGGACAGGGTCTTTCTGCGACTCTCCGAGCTCCTTTGCATGAAAAAGTCCCTCAGCCACTCCTCCATGAACCTGTATGAAGAAAGGCCTATCCTGTCCCCCTCGCCTATGCTCAGCTCCCCTGCAAGGAGCATCTTTTTCAAGACTCCCTCCAGCCTCCCTTGGTCTATTTCCTGTTCTTCTGTGGAAAGGAGTTCCTTGAGCTTGGATATCAGCTCATTCTTGAACAGATAGCAGTGTCCATCCTGCTCTGCCGCCTCAACGAGAAGATGATTTATGGCTGCCTTGATCCTCCACGGAGAGTCAAACATGACCCCCAGCTCCAGGGCTATCTTGTCTGCCGTCTTGAAGCCTATGCCGCGGATTTCAGTGAGCCGGTAGGGGTTTTCCTTTATGACCTCGAGACTCTCGTCACCAAAGTAGTTGTAGATACGAACCAGAAGGTTTGGGGTTATCTTGGCCCTGCCCCCCAGATAGACCGCCAGGGCCCTGAGGGATCGGTGCTTTTTCCAAGACTTCGTAATTATTGCCAGCCGCTTTTCCTTTATGCCCTTTACCTTCAGCAGCTCTTCAGGCCGGTTGTCTAGGATGTCCACCAGCTCTTTTTCCCCATATCTATCAATGAGTTCCTGGGCAAGCTTCTCACCAAGGCCCTTGACGACCTTGCTCAAGAAAAAGAGCAGCTCGCTCCCAAGGAGCTTGTAGGAGTCGAAGTCGAACTGGCGTCCATATTTTGACATCTGCCATGAGCCGTGAAACTCAAACTCCGCCCCCACGACCGACGCATTGTTGGCAAGCTCGGCCACATGCCCCTTTACTGTAAACATGGCCCCCTTCTTGGGCCGCACCTTCAAGATGGCAAAACCAGACTGGCTGTCGGCGTAGGTAACCCTTTCGACGGTTCCCCTGACCTTGGTCCTTCCAAGTATGTCTACTTCCTTTGCCAAGACTGTTTGCCCTGCACTACCTTTTCTTCCTGGGGTCAAAGAAGTCCCTCAACCCTTCACCCAAAAGGTTGTAGCCAAGCACTGTGATCAAAATGGCGAGGCCTGGAAAAACAGAAAGCCACCATGCTATCTCGAGGTTGTCCTTGCCTTCTGTGAGCATGTTTCCCCAACTTGGGGTGGGCGGCTGAACGCCTATTCCCAAAAAACTCAGGGCACTCTCTGTCAGGATGGCGCCTCCCACGCCAAGGGTTGCCGAGACCAGGATGGGGGCTATGGCATTTGGCAGGATCTCCTTGAAGACGATCTCCATGTCCGAGGCGCCAGATATCCTTGCCGCAAGGACGAAATCCCTCTTCTTGAGGCTCAAGAACTCGGCTCGTACAAGCCTGGCTACCCCCATCCACCCTGTCAAACCAATGACGATCATGATGTTCCAGATGGATGGTTCCAAAAAGGCAATGACTGCCATTATCAAAAATATGGTGGGGAAACAAAGCATGATATCCACAAATCTCATTATGAGCCCATCCACCCACCGCCCGTAGTAACCGGCAATGGCCCCAAGGACTGTACCTACTCCGGTTGCTATGCCAACGGCCACAAAACCAACCAGCAGGGATATCCGCGCTCCGAAGAGCAACCTCGAAAGACAATCCCTGCCAAGCCCGTCGGTGCCCAGCCAGTGGGCGGCAGAAGGTGGCTCTAGGATGTGAAAGGTGTCTATCTTCTGTGGATCATAGGGGGCCAAGGCAGGGGCGAAGATGGCAGTGAAGACTAGTAAGCCCACAACTATCAGCCCAGATAGCGTAAGGGGGTTTGAACAAAGCTCCTTGAGGCCCCTGATCCACCTTGAGCCTTGCCCTTCTTGGGATAAAGCTAAACTTCTGTCCATCTTTCTTCGTTATTCCTCAGTCTGTAGCCCTGTCCTGATTCTTGGATCAACTGCTGCATAGCCAATATCCGCAAGGAGATTGCCCAAAAGGGTCAGGACTGCCACAATAACAAGATTCCCCATGAGCACAGGATAGTCCCGGGCCATGACTGCCGACCACATCAGCTGCCCCACTCCGGGAATGGCAAATATGGACTCAAAAATGACGCTGCCTCCAATCAACCCCGGGATTGAAAGACCCAGGATGGTTATAAGGGGCAGGAGCGCATTTCTTAGGGCGTGGCGATATATAACCACCCTTTCCGGCAGCCCCTTTGCCCGTGCAGTTGTGACATAGTCTTGTCTCAATACCTCGAGCATCGAGGAGCGGGTATAGCGGGAAAAGCCCGCAAGCCCACCAATGGCAGATACGAACACAGGCAAAACAAGGTGCCTTGCCCAATCGAGAACCTTTTGCCAAAAGCTCATCTGTTCATAGCCCATGAGGGAATGAAGACCAGATACAGGGAGGATATTCAACTCGATACCGAAAAATAGCATGAGCAAGAGGGCCACCCAGAAGGCCGGGGCCGCATAGGCAAGAAACACCAGTACCGTGGTTACCTGGTCGAAAAGGGAATTCTGCTTCACTGCAGCCCGCACTCCCAGGGGTATGGCCACCACCAGAATGAGCACCATGGAAAGGACGTTTATGAGGATGGTTACAGGCAGGCGCTCCTTTATCTTGTCCCAAACCTTGCGCCTGTCTGGAGAAAAGGAGCGGCCAAGATCGAGATGCAACAGCCCCTTGACCCATTTGGCATATTGGACATAGAGGGGCTTGTCCAGACCATACTGGGCCCTGAGCCTTTGGCGCATCTCTGGGGTCATCTTTGGGTTGAAGTCTGCCTGAAGACTCATTGGCTCCCCTGGTGCAAGGTGCATCACGAAAAAGGATATCAGCGTTATTCCAAAGAATGTTGGCACCAGCCCAAGGAGCCTCTTTAGTAAAAAGGTAAGAAATCCCATACTAAGGTAATATATACTTTTGTTCGTTTTTGGGCACCCACCACCTTATGAAGTTGTAGCTGATGCCTGCCGGAGCAGGATGAATGCCATGAAATCTTGCGTGAATTATTGGCAGGGCCATGGGCACATATAAAAACGTGTATGGCTGGTCTTCGGCCAGGATCTCCTGAATCTTGAAATATATCTCCTTTCTCTTTTCCTTGTCGAAGGTCCGTCTGCCCAGAACAAGGAGCCTGTCCACTTCCTTGTTCTTGTATCCGATGAAGTTCAGCTGTTTGGGGCCTGTCTTGGAAGAATGCCAGATGTCATAAATATCCGGGTCCTGACCCAGGGTCCAGCCGAGAATCACGGCCTCAAATCGCCGCTTGTCTATGAAGTCATTTATGAAGGCAGTCCATTCCAGCTGCCTTATCTTCATCTCGATGCCAATCTGCTTCAATCTGTATTGAATTATCTGAGCTGTTTTGTCCCGAAGGGAATTGCCCTGATTGGTCAAGACGGTGAAGGAAAAACGCCTGCCATCCTTATCCAGGATGCCGTCGCCATCTGTATCCTTCCAGCCGCAACTTGCCAGCAGGCTCTTGGCCTTTTCCGGATCGTAGGGGTACCTTTTCACGTTGGGATTGTAAAACCATGCGTCTGGCTTGTAGGGGCCTGTTGCCACTACCCCAAGCCCCAGAAGCACCCCCCTTATTATCTCCTTCTTGTCAATTGCATAGGAGATTGCCTGACGAACCCTTTTGTCCTTGAAGAAGGGGTGTCTGAGATTGTAGCCAAGATAGGTATATGAAAAGGACAAGTACTTATATTTCTTGAAATTCTTTTTGAAAAAAGGTGTGTCTGTCTGGCGTTTGTACTGAATTGGAGAAAGCCCCATCCAGTCGAGGCCCCCGGCCTTTAGCTCCATGAACATGGTGGCTGGATCCGGGATTATCCTCATGATGTATCTGTCCAGATAGGGCCGACCATCGAAGTAGTCGGGGTTTGCGTCCAGCTCTATGCGTTCCTGGGTCTTCCAGAGACGAAATTTGTAAGGCCCAAGCCCTACGGGATGACGGGCAAGGGGAGACTTGGTGATGTCCTTTCCCTTGAGGAGATGTTCCGGCAGGACGACAATATCCCCCCATGAGCTCAGGGCAGGGGCAAAGGGCTCCTTGTACACGACGCGGAAGGTGTAGGGATCTGGGGCATCGGCCCTTTCCACCTCCAGAAAGTCTCCGGCATAGGCTGTCGGGGTCTTTGGGTCTATGATGGTCTTGAAGCCAAAAAGGACATCCTTTGAAGTAAATGGCACCCCGTCTTGCCATTTTACTCCCCTTTTTAAGTGAAAGATTATCTCCTTTCCACCCTGTTTAATCTCCCAGGATTCTGCCAGGTCACCTACCAGGTTGAGGTCCTTGTCATATTTGACCAGCCCATTGTAGATGAGCCCTGCTATCTCGTGGGAGGTGGCATCAGTGGCGAGCATCGGGATAAGGTTCGATGCATCGCCAATGGAACCCACCACGATGGCATCACCATAGGCCGGCTTCTCCTGGCCGGCGGCCCAGCCATTTGGACATTGACACAGGCTCCAGACTACAAGGCCTGACAAAAGTATGAAAAGTTGTAAGAACCGCCTGCCTGAACGAAAAACCCTTTCAGACATTGGCCCGTGCGGCCTCCAGGGACTCTACACACGTGTAGGGAATGGTCAGGTTACCCTTTCCACGACCAAGCTTGATATGGGGCTTTGCCTTTCCGTGATAATCACTTCCCCCTGTGACCACGAGTTCATACTTTTTTGCGAGCCCAAGACACATGGAGGTAAAGGCATCGTCGTGCTCACTGTAGTAACATTCAAGGCCCATAAGACCTGAATCCTTTAGCTCTGAGACAATGGCCTCGAGTTCTTCCTGGCTCGTGGTCAGAAGAGAAAATGGGTGTGCCAGCACAGGAACCCCCCTTGCGCCCCTTATGACCTCTATGGCCTCCTTTGGAGAAAGGATGGATTTGGGCGCATAGGCCTTGGCACCCCTTTTGAGATACTTGTCGAAGGCCTGGCTTACTGATTTTACATAGCCCTTTTCAACCATTGCCCTAGCTATGTGGGGGCGCCCTATCTGCCCGCCCTGGGCCAGCTCTTCGAGCTCCTCCATGGATATGGGCTTTCCTATGGATTCAAGGAGGGCGAGGATCTTGGGGTTTCTTTCAGCCCTGGCCCTTTGGACACGATCCAGCACAGCCTTGAATCCCGGGTCGTTTTCATCCATGAAATAACCAAGCATGTGCATGTTGCCCTTGTGGAAATTGACACTCAGCTCCACCCCTGGAATGAACTCGACATCTGTGGCCTTGGCGGCCTGCCTGGCCTCCTCGAGCCCTGATGTCGTATCGTGATCCGTGACCGCAACGGCAGAAAGACCAGCCTCTGCCGCCTTTTCAATCAGGGCCCTTGGAGTGTCTGATCCGTCAGAGGCTGTGGTATGTGTATGAAGATCACAGGTTTTCATGGCAACCTCGCTCATGGCTTTCTCACTATCTCGATGCGTGCCCTCTCCCTCTGATGCTTCAGCCAATCGGAAAAGGCTGTGGCTGCCTTTTGTCTCCTGATCTCCGCCTTGATGGCCTTCTTCTCCTCCTTGAACTTGGCAAGATCGTTGGTCTCTTTGAAGGCCTTCAAATGGATGACGTAAAATGAGCGACCACTTTCCACAACCCCTTCTGGAAACGGCTTTTTCATGGTGAGGCTGAGGGCAGCCTGGACAACAGGCTCTGGCAACTTGCCACCTGCTGAGGCATCGGTTCTCTTGAATAACCCCGTTGACTTTACGCTGAGGCCATACTTCTTGGCTGCCTCGGCCATTCCCTTTTTCTTGGCAAGCTCAAGGATGCCAAGGGCGCGCTTCTTACAGAGCTCATAGGCCTTTTCACTTATAAAGGCGGTTTTCACCTTGGACTTCACCTTTTCAAACTTTGGAATATATGGTGCCCTTTTCTCCTTAAGCTCTGCGATCATTACGCCATCTGGCACCTCCAGAAGTGAGCTGAGCTCGCCCTTTTCCATTGGGAATATCAAGTCCAGGACATTTGGATTGAAACCCAGCACAGGAGCAGGATTCTTCCTCGAGAAGAAGTCCGTCTCCCTGAGCTTTTTATTGGCTGTTTTCGCGTAATCTTCAAGGCTGCCCATTTCGATTATGGTGTCATAGGCCTTGTTGGCGGCATCCCAAACGAGCTTTTTCACCTTCTTGTCCTTGAGCTTTTTCTCTATCTCAGAGCGAACCTCTTTCAGGGGTTTCGTTCTGGCTGGCCGTACATCCTCAAGTTTTATAAGGTGCCAACCAAAACGCGTACGCACAGGGCCACTTACCTCCCCCTTTTTCATTGAGAACACCTTGTCTTCAAAGGGCTTGACCATCATGCCCCTGCTGAAAAAGCCAAGGTCTCCGCCCTTGGCTCCGGAAACCTTGTCGTCTGAATACTTTTTGGCAAGCTCTGAAAAGGACTCTCCCTTCTCTATCCGCTTCTTGAGCTCAAGAAGCTCCTTCTTCTTTTCTTCCACAACTGTTGCATTGGCATCCTTGGGAAGGGTCAGAAGGATGTGTCTGGCCCGCCTTTGCTCTGGTACGTGAAACTCGTCCTGGTGTTCCTGGTAATATGCCTTTATCTCGGCATCTGTAACATTTGCCGACTTTTCAAACTCCTTTTTTGAAAATAGCAGGTACTTGAGCTTTATCTGGGGATCTGTGCGAAACTCCTCCTTGTGCTTCTCATACCACTGCTTCAACTGCTCATCCGTTGCATTTACCGCCCCGGTGCACTGGGAGCTGTCCACCTTGATATATTCCACGTCTATCTGGGCATTCTTGTACTTGAAATATGACAGGGCCTCTGAATCTGGACAGTAAAGCCCAGAGGCCATAACGGTCTGGAGTTTCCTGGTTATCATGTCCTGGCGCAGCTGCTGTTCAAAGTCAGCCGGCTTAAGCCCTGCATTTCGAAGGGCAAGCTCATAAAGCCTGGGGTCAAACATGCCGTTTCTCTTAAAGGCAGGGATGTCCAGGATGACCTGCTGAACCTCTTTATCTGTCACCCTGAGCCCAATCCGTGCAGCCTCCTGCCTGATGAGGGCCTCGTCTATGAGCTGATTCAACACCTGTTCCTTCAGATGAAGCTGCTTGAAAAGGCTTTCTGGCAAGGTGCCTCCGTACATGCGCCTCAATCTTTCCACAGTCATGTTGTAGGCCTTTTGATAGTCCTCGACCAGGATCTTCTCTCCGTTCACCCTTGCCATCACGTCAAGTCTCTGGGACCTGAAGGTTCCTACACCCCAAAAGATGAAGACAACCACTATGGCGCCCAGGATAAACTTCATGAGCCATGAGGCTGCATTTTTTCGTATAATCTCAAGCATAGGACTGAAAATTCTCCTCTCTTTGAAAGTTGAGCCTTAAATAAAGTTGTAGGATGCCTTTTAGTAACCCTAATGTCAAGAAAGTCCTTGGCTTACCAAAAGACTGAAGTATCCATGCAAAACAGGGACCCTAAAACATCATTGCAGCCAGGGTGTCCTGAGAGGGAAGGGAGTCCACCTCATAAACCTCAGCCCCCGGCCCTCTTTCAGCACCCAGCCGCACAGGCACGGGCATCTGCCCTGCCTTTGCATATCTTGCGCAGATGGCTGCTGCCAGCCTTTTGTCTTCCGCGTCCCCGGCCTTTCTGAGGAGACAATAGGGGCCGGGCCTGTCCATTGCCCTCAATACCATGTCTGCATCCCCCTTGAGCCGAGCCAGTCTCTCATTTTCAGACTTGTTCCTTCCTACCACCAGCCAACTGCCCCCTGGCAGCAAGAAATGGCGCCCCACCTGGGCCACCACACAGTCGAGAGGGGTAAAGTCTGGCCATTTTTGAAAAATCTTCTTGAACCTTTCTGAAAGAATCGGGTCTGCCAACACACAACCACCTGCAGGGGCCGGATAGTCCTTTATGCCATATTTTTTTGCAAGACGCATCTGTTCCTTTCGGGATCGGCCCGTTATGTCGGCAAGGGCCTGTCTATGGACAATTCCCTCCTTCTCTGGCCTTGTCTCCTTGAGATGGCACGCACTAAGGGGCCGAAGGAGAATCCCCTCGGCGCCACTGTCCCTTTCGATGATACGAAGGGTATCCCGCCTCTGGGACATTGGCCGCTGGCCCAAGACCTCACCTGTGGCAATGAAAGAGGCTCCATACTTATCCATGAGCGACATCGCCTTCTTTACCATCAGAATCTTGCAGTCTATGCATGGGTTCAGATAGCGGCCATAACCATGCTCTGGCGCCGTGACCATTTTCAGGTACTCGTCTGTGATATCGACTATCTCAAGGTGGATGCCATACTTCTCGCGTACCTGTTCCCGGTATGCATCTGCCCTTTCCTTGTGACGCAGATCATAGGAAAAAAAGGGTGTTATGAACTTCAGGGCCGTAACCCTCACCCCTTGGTCCTGAAGGACCTTGCAGGCGAGAATGCTATCAAGCCCCCCTGAGAACAGAACCAAGCAACTCTTTGGCATATTCCCTTGCCTTTCCACTTTCACCACCAAGCATCCTCGCTATTTCCTCTGCCCTTGACTCTCCGTGAACCTCTCGAACAGACGATACTGTCCGTTCACCGGTCTGCTCCTTCTTAACCACCAGGTGATTATGGGCCTGGGCGGCGATCTGGGGAAAATGGGTAATTGCGATCACCTGGGCCCAGTCTGAAATGGCCCTCAACTTGACTCCCACCTTTTCTGCCACCTCACCCCCTAGGCCTGCATCTATTTCATCAAAAAAGAGCGTTTCGCTTCCCTGCAGCCTTCCCATCACCACCTTGATTGCCAAAAGGAGTCTTGAAAGCTCACCTCCAGAGGCAACCTCCGACAGGGGCTCGAGGGATCGCCCCGGATTGGCACAAAAGAGAAAGGTGACCCTGTCGAATCCGTGGGCCTTCACATCCCCAATGGACGGCTCTTGCGGGGACTCCACCTTCACATCAAAGACCGCCTTGTCGAGCTGAAGATCCTTTAACTGTTCCTGCACCCTTTGTGCAAAGACTCTTGCGGCCTCCTTCCTCTTTGCACTAATCTTTTTGGCCTCCTCCATTACCCTGGCTTCCTCTAGCTGAAGCTCCCTTTCAAGTTCTTGGATCCTGGTGTCCAGATCATCGAGGCTAGTCAGCTCCTCTTCGATTCGGTTTCTGTAGGCTATAACGTCCTCGATGGAAGGCCCAAACCGCTTTCGCAGGCCCTTAAGGGCAAAAAGCCTGTCCTCCACCTCATCGAGACGAGTGTTGTCCAAGGGAAGGTCGTAGATGTAATCCCTGATGGATGCCGCCACGTCATCGGCCTCGTGGACGATGGAGTTCATCTGGTTGCAAAGCCCTTCAACAGAAGGGTCGATGGAGGCAAGCTTGTCCAGGAGGCGCTGGCACTCTGAAAGGGACTCCACAATGCTCTCCCTTTCGCCATAAAGCCTCTGGTAGAGTTCCTGGCCAATACCCCTTATCTTTTCCGTCTGCCTAAGTATCTTTCTTTCTTCAAAAAGCTCATCCTCTTCCCCTGGCTGTGGGTTTACCTTGTCGATCAACTCGGCGTCTGCCTGGAGCCTTTCCCTTTCCCTGAGTTGCTCCTGTCTCTTTTTGACAAGGGTCTTGAGCTTCTTTCTAAGCCCTGTTGCTTCCTTCAGAAGGGAAGAGAGCCTCTGGCATGAAACCCCTGCAAACTCATCCAGCCAGTTACGCTGTTCATCACCGCTCAAGAGCCTTTGAAACTCATGCTGGCCTGCAAGGCTTACCAGATTGGCAGCAAGGCCCCTCAAATCCTGAAGGGTTGTCAGTACACCATTAAGAAAAACCCGATTCTTCCCATCTGACGACAAGACACGCCTTACGATCAGCTCCTCATCATGTTCAATGGCCCTTTCTTCCAGAAACTGCCGTATGGACGGGCTTACATCAAAAACCGCCTGAACAGTGGCCGTTTTGCCCATGTCACCAATGAGTTTTGCCTCCCCCCTGGCGCCGAGAAGCATCATAAAGGCCTTGAGCAATAGGCTTTTTCCTGCACCTGTGTCCCCTGTTATCACAGTAAAGCCGGGAGAAAAATCAATCTCTGCCCGGTGGATTAGGACGAAATTTTCAATAACGAGCTCTCTCAGCATGGGTTTTCGTTGCCTGTTTCACTAGGATTCAGAAGATATACTACAAAATATCAGAGTCAACATCGTTTACATCCACGGGTTTTATCTGCTGCCAATGATACAGGCACAAAGATTGCTTGAACTATAACAAAATCCAAAAAGGAGGATGAACGTGAAAAAACAAATCGTTTGTTTAATGGCAGCAGGTATTATGGCAGGTGTTTCAGCTGTGGCTATGGCTTCAGGTGCCCCTGAAACAATAAACCTAATGGAGAAATATGGCATAAAAGGCAAGAAACCCGCAGTCATTTTCCCTCACAAACTGCATCAGGAAAAGAACAAGTGTACGGACTGTCACACTTCTGACAAGGGCGGTGCCCTGAAGGTGAAAATTGAAAAGACCACAGGCATGAGCAACGACTTTCACAAGAAGTTCTGCTGGCCATGCCACGTGGAGAAGAAGGTTCCTAAGGGCAAGGCCTGCGGCACATGCCATAAGAAGTAAAAGGACGCATTTGGGGGCGGGCTGCCGCCCCTCCTCCCCCCCTCTTTAGGGCATATATCACAAAAGACACTCTTGAAAAAAGTACGAAGGGATATTCCTAGAAGGACTTTCCATCTCACGAATAAACATGAAGGAATAGAAGGGGGCGCTTATGTATCTTCCTAGGCCCTGACCCTTGGGCCTAAAAAGCCTACCACGACCCTTTTGAAACCGGCTTTCCTGCTGTATTCAAGCTAGTTTTTGTAAGCCAGCTGGGTCTCCCGTATGTACTCTAGAACACCCTTGGCGATTCCCCTTGCCAGGGCCTCCTGATACGAAGGGGAGCGCAGTCTTCGCTCTTCTGTGGGGTTGCTGATAAAGGAAGTCTCCACCAGGATGCTCGGCATTCTGGCACCTATCAGCACGAAGAAGGGGGCCTGCTTGACTCCAAGATTCCTGATGCCCTTGTAGCGTTTCTTCAAGGTCCGCACGAGGTTGTATTGAACCTTCCTGGCAAGCCTCGACGATTCATTTACCTTACTGTTTTTGAGTATGTCGTTTAAAATGCTTTTCAGCTCGCCAATCCTTTTTTCAGACGTGGCATTTTCCCTTGCGGCCACGCGCATTGCATCCTCATCCAGGGCAAAATTCAGAAAATATGTCTCTATTCCCCTAAGACGCCTCGTGGGTGCGGCATTGGCATGAATAGAGATGAAAAGATCTGCCTTGTTAGCATTTGCTATTGCCGTTCTCTGGGTAAGGGGAAGGTAGCGGTCGGATCGTCTGGTCATTATCACCCGGCAATGAAGCTCCTTTTTGAGGATTTTGGCCAGCCTCTTTGCTATTTGCAGCACCACGTCCTTCTCCCGTGTTCCACCACGCCCCCTGGCTCCTGGATCACGGCCACCATGACCTGGGTCAACAACTATGGTTCGCACACAAAGCCCAAGCTGCTGGGCCAGTGAAAGCTTGCCTTTGTGGGTCCCTGACTTCTTCTTGTGGGTTGTTGCCACCTTTTTGGGCTTAACAGCACATTTCTTTTTTGCATAGTGGGCCCCAAAGGCATCGGTAACCACACGGAATGGGTCACGAAGATAAAAGACCTTTATCTTCTCTGTCTTTGCCAGGTCAAAGACGACCCTGACGGTGCGCGGCTGGAACTGTGCAGCCCTTACGGACCTTAGAAGGCCATTGTCGATTTTTATATATTCAGGAAGACCTATCTTCTTATAGGCAGGGGACAGATCGAGATAAAACCTCTTTGGAAGTCCACGCTTTTTATCTGCAGGAAGCTCTCCCTGTTTTATGGAAACGGGCCTTGAAGAGTTTATGACGACCCTGGTGTAATCGGTATCCGACCAGTATCTGATGTCCTTGATGATTGCAACTTTCTGGGTGGTCTTGCCCTTGGACTTGGTGGTCTTCTTTGAGCTCGACTTTTTTGTCTTGGCTGCGACCTTCTTTGTTGTACCCTTTTTATTTGTCTTGGCCTTGGTCTTGGACTTTTTCTTTTTGGAAGGAAAGGCCGTAATCTTTACGCCCATCCTGGCGAGCCGCTCCTTGGCGAGCCTGGCATGGCTTCCATTTGGATAGTCCCGCAGAATCCTTTTCCAGGCGGCAATGGCGCTGCTTGGCCTTCCTGTCATCTTGTAAATCTGACCTATTTCATAGAGGGCATCGTCTGCCAGCCTGTTATTTGGAAAGCGCTCAACCAAGACCTGGTAGCGTTCGATGGCCTCCTGAATATCAGACATCCGCCTGGAATAGCCATAAAGGCCGCTATAACACCTTGCCATCATGAAAAGGGCCTTTGGGGCTATTTCCGGATCATCAGGGTGGGCCAGATAAACCTTTCTGAACTTGTTGATTACACTTATCCAGTTTTTCCGGTATTTTCTGAGCCGGGCACTTGCCGCAAGCCTGCGGTAGGCCTCTTTTGCCTGTTGGTACTCTATCTCTGCAGACCTCGACCTCGTCTTGGCATAGGCCAGGCCCGTATCACCCGGAAGGATTCTTGCTGGGGGAAATACACTTCCGGTAAAGAGAAAGAGAAGGCTTAAAAAAATTATTAGGGCTTTCTTTATAGAAAAAGTATTCAATTTCTTTTCTTTATTAACTTGCAAAGCTCATCCAGAATATTTAGCGCTTCAAGAGGAGTCGTCTGGTTTATATCTATCTTCCTGAGCCTCTTTACTATCTCCCCTTCCTTGTCTTCTTTTATTGGAAGGGTCTTTTGAACCACTATCTTATAGTCTGATGAATCCACTGTGGCAACGGGAACCCTGTTCTTCCTGTTTTTATTCTCAATATCCCGCAATATTCGTTCTGCTGCCTCTATCACCTGGGCCGGTACCCCGGCAAGAGCTGCAACCTGGATGCCATAGCTCTTGCTCGTTGCCCCTTCCTTCAGCGTGTGGAGAAAATATATGCGACCTTCATGTTCCTTTACCTGGACATGGAGATTTCTCACCTTTTTGTACTGTCTGCCAAGGGCTGTCAGCTCATGGTAGTGGGTGGCAAAAAGGGTCTTCACTCCCTTCTTGTCCTTGAAAAGGAGGTGTTCCGCAACGGCCCAAGCAATGGAAAGTCCATCGTAGGTGCTCGTACCCCGGCCAATTTCATCCAATATTACAAGACTTTTTGACGTTGCGTTGTTCAAAATATTGGCTGTCTCCTTCATCTCCACCATGAACGTGCTCTGGCCCCTGGAAAGATAGTCTGTTGCCCCTACACGGGTAAAAATCTGATCCAGCACGCTAAGGCGGGCACTTTCTGCAGGCACGAAACTGCCCATCTGTGCCATCAGACATATGAGGGCGGTTTGTCTGAGAACCGTGGATTTGCCCGCCATGTTTGGCCCTGTAATAAGAACGAGTAAACTGTCCTTGTGATTCAGCCTCATATCGTTTGGCACGAAAGTCTTTTCTTGAAGGGTCTGTTCCACAACCGGGTGGCGCCCCTGCACGATGTCTATCTCATCCTCCTCAGACATGACGGGCCTTGAATAATTGTTACTTTCCGCCACCTGGGCAAGACTGCAAAGACAGTCGAGCCGTGCCAGGGCCCTGGCACTCTTTTGCACCCTTGAACCATTTGCACCTACTTCAGAACGCACCTTCTTGAATATCTCTGCCTCAAGCTCCAGGCGTTTTTCCTGGGCGGTGAGTATTTTTTCCTCTATCTCCTTGAGCTCAGGCGTGATGTAGCGTTCGGCAGAAGCCAGGGTCTGCTTTCTGATATAGTCTTCTGGCACCTTGGAGACATGGCTCTTTGACACCTCGATGTAGTAACCAAAGACCCTGTTATACCCGACCTTAAGATTTGGAATAGAGGTGCGCTCCCTTTCCCTGGCCTCTATCTGGGCGATATAGCCTCGTCCGTTTCTCTGGATCTCTATGAGCTCGTCGAGTTCCTCGTTGAAACCCTCTTTGATAATGTTTCCATCCCTCAAATGGGCCGGTGCATCATCCTTGATGGAGCCATCTATTATGGAGAAGACATCCTCAAGGGGGTCGATCTCCCCAAAGAGGCTGCCAAGAAGGCCATGTTTCTTTTCCCTTTGGGCAGGCAATATTGAAGAGAGCACCTCTCTTATCTCTGGCATCTTTCCAAGGGAGTCACGAAGGGCAAGAAGATCCCTTGGGCCTGCCGTCTCCATGACGACCTTTCCTATGAGTCTTTCCATGTCGTAAATCTTTTTGAGAAGGCCCCTCAGCTTTCCTCTTTTGTCATGAAGCTCCAAAAGGGTCTCCACTGCATCGAGACGCCTTTCTATTTCCCCTTTGTCGACGAGGGGGTAAAGAAGCCATTTCTTGAGCAGCCTGCCTCCCATTGGGGTGGCAGTCTTGTCGATGACATGGAGAAGGGAGCCCTTGACCCCTCCATCGAGGCTGTTGGCAACAAGCTCGAGGTTTCTAACCGTTGCCTCATCGACCCTGAGATAACTGTCGAGCCTGTAGGGAGAAAGGGTCTTGACGTGGCCAATGCTGCCATGATGGGTCTCAAGACAGTAGGACAGAAGGGCTCCAGCCGCACCGATGGAGACATCCCCGCTGGACAGGCCAAAGCCTTCAATGGTCAGCACGCCAAAGTGATCCTTGAGGACCTGCTCGGCCCTGTCTGGCTGAAACACTACATCTGGCTGCCAGCTGATAAAGACATCGGGCAGTGCCTGCCTGATCCTCGTGACAACCTGGTCTTCCTTGAGGGACTCTGCCAAAAGAAGCTCCCGTGGCTGAATCCTGAACAGCTCCCCGAGCCCGCTGTCCAGGCTTCTTGCCCGGGTTACCTTAAATTCTCCTGTGGTTATGTCTAGGCTTGCAACACCAATAGGCCCCTTTTCAAAGTCTCCGCATATAGTGGCTACAAAGTTGTTGGTCTTGGACGAAAGGCCACCATCGATGGTGAGAAGCCCTGGAGTTACCACCCGGACGACCTCTCTCTTGACGATTCCCTTGGCCTTCTTTGGGTCTTCCACCTGTTCACAAATGGCCACCCTCTTTCCAGCCTCGACCAGTTTGGCTATGTACCCCTCGGCTGCATGGAAGGGGACACCGCACATGGGGATGGGCTCATCCTTGTTTTTGTCCCGGGAGGTAAGGGTTATCTGGAGTATCTTGGATGCAACAACTGCATCTTCAAAGAACATCTCATAAAAGTCGCCCATCCTGTAGAACAGGATACATTCCGGATACCTCTTCTTGATATCCAGGTACTGTTTCAGCATGGGGGTTTTGTTTTTAATCTGTGCAGACACGACCACCTTCAATCAATTAAGCGGACCAATTTTGTGAAAAAACATTTTTTTCTCGGTCATCCTATGATATTAAAGGAGTCCAAAAGGAAAATCAGCAATGTTTTTTACCTGCTGGACAATACTTTTTTAATCGAAGATATTGTATTAGTACCTTTTTTTGTGTTAATTCCTAGAAAATTTGTTTTTCCGGAGTCCAGACTTGACATTGAAACTCAGCAAGATAACCGGCTCGAAAAAGTCCCTTAAGGAGGTAATGGACTTCTTTCAGCCCGACTTTGTAAAGATCGAAACCACCCTCAAGAGACACTTTGCATCCCATATCTCATTTGTCAACCAGATAAGCAGTCATATCATCTTTGCAGGGGGAAAAAGGCTAAGGCCCCTTCTGACCGTATGCTCTGCAAAACTGTGCAACTACGACTCTGACGACATCTATGACCTTTCTGCCGTGCCCGAGTACCTCCATGCTGCAAGCCTACTCCATGACGATGTCGTGGATGCAGGGGAGATGAGAAGGGGGAAGACGCCAGCCTACAAGATTTGGGGCAACAGCGCTGCGGTTCTTGTAGGAGACTTTCTCTATGCCAGGGCCATAGAGCTCGCCACAAGGTTCGAGGACATACGAATAGCCAGGGCCATTTCAAAGACCGTGGCACTCATGTCTGAGGGCGAAATAATCCAGCTCCTTCATGCAAAGGTGCCAAGTTTCGATGAAAAGACCTATCTCGACGTCATTTACAGAAAGACCGCAGCCCTCATATCCACATCTTGCAGGATAGGCGCCATCATGGCAGGGGGGAGCCTGGATCAGATAGAGGCCCTGAGCAACTATGGCCTCTATATCGGTCAGGCGTTTCAAATGGTGGATGACGTCCTTGATTATACAGCCGACTCGACAGAATTTGGCAAGGTCATAGGAACGGATCTGGCTGAAGGCAAGCTCACCTTGCCAATAGTCGTGGCCCTAGAAAGGGCTTCCAGGAAAAACAGAGACAGGCTCATGAACCTTTTGTGTCAGGGCTATGCCTCAACGTCTGACTTCAACTGGGTCAGGGAGCTCCTTATGGAGACTGGCGGCATCCAGTACACCATCAAAAAGGCCAAAAACCTCGTTGATCAGGCCTGTGAAAGCCTGGATATATTTCCAGACTCAATGATAAAGACCAATATGAAGGTCCTTGCCCTCTACGTCTTGGAAAGAAAAAAGTAAGCTGGAGTTTGTTGGTTTTGGCTGACTTGTCGGGAGACATAGGAAATAAGACCAAGGCAAAGGGGGCTGCCCTCGCTTTAACCATAATCTCCCTTTTTTTAATGAGTTTTTTTTTTGCCATCTAACACCGGCAAGTGCACAAAAATCCCCAGAACCTGAAATATCCCAGGTATCCCTTACAACAGCCAACGGAAACCTCTACATCTCTTTCAAGCTGGAAAACGGCATGCCCAAGAAATTGGAGGAACTTGTTCAAAGCGGCCTTCAAATACGGTATGTTTTCAATATAACCTTAAAAAAAAGGGGGATTTTCTGGAACGACGAGTTAAAATCCATAAAACTCAGCCGTTCCATCAGATTTGACAACCTTAGAAACCGATATTTTCTCTATTTTGATTATCCAACGACACGACTCATTTCAGTGGATAACCTGAATAAGGCCAAAAAATTTCTGTTTTTTGTCAAGAATATAAAACTGGTTTCCCTTTCCAGACTGGAAAAGAACAAGAAATACACCATTGAAATAAAGGCCAAATCCGAGAAGGACGAATCCTCTGTGCCCTTTTCAAAACTGGTAAAAATATTCTCTTCCTTTGGTTTTTCATCAAAAACCTATGAATTCGAGTTCACATACTAGCAAAAAGACAAACAGGGAACGGATACTCGCCGCTGTAATTGCAATCCTTCTGATTGTTTTTGCTGTCATAGAATACAAGCTGGTCTCCTTTATAAAACCCCTTCCAAAATACAGCAATGTGCTCATATTTGCGGTTATAAACATCAACCTGCTCCTCATACTCGTCTTGAGTTTTCTTGTGATAAGAAATGTTGTGAAACTCCTTTTTGAGGAACGCAGTCACATCCTCGGTGCAAAACTCAAGACAAAACTCACGGTTGCCTTTGTCATAATCTCCCTTTTGCCGACCATTCTGCTATTCTTCATCTCGTTTCAGTTCTTGAATACGAGTCTGGCCTATTGGTTTGATATAAAGATTGAAAGGAGCCTTGAACAGGCAATTTCCATTGGCCGCAACTACTACAAGGACCAGATAAATCAGATACGTAACATAGAAGACGTACTTGCCAGGCAGATATTCTTAAAGTGCACCACTTCATCTGCCCCATCTCCTGACCCAAAGTGCATCAAGGACATATTCAGCCCTGCAGCCATAAGTAACCCTGCCATTTCATGCATAAGAAAGCTTCCAATCAACTATGTGTGCATTTTGGACAGACAGGGAAACCCTGTTTGGAAGAAGACTTGGCTCCCCATCACCAGTGACGTACCCATTATGGACAGGGAGAGGCTGTTTTCCGCTGGAAAGGATGACTTTCCCATTGTGGAGTCCCTGGATTTGCCATCTGGAACCCTCCTAAAGGTGGCCCAACCCCTTATGGGGCCAGACTCGTCCAGGGTGGGGTTCATAATTGTTGGAAGGGTCATTGGTCAGGACATAATTTCCCAGCTGGAGGCGGTAAAACAGGGCTTTGAGGAATATAAGCAGCTAAAGATATTCCAGAGCCCCCTCAAGACGAGCCTTTTATCCACTTTGTTTCTCATAACCCTGCTCATAATATTTGTCTCAATTTGGTTTGCCTTCAAACTTGCCAGAAGCATCACCGAGCCAGTACTCATGCTTGCCGATGCAACCCACAGGGTTGCCCAGGGGGATCTCAACTTCAAACTCGAAACAAAGGGGCGAGATGAACTGAGCGGTCTAGTGCGGGCATTCAACACCATGACCAAGGACTTGAAGGAGGCAAGACGCAAGGCTGAAGAGGCCTCTAGAAGGCTTCTCAAGAGTTATTCAGAGCTGGAACACAGGAAGGCCTATATTGAAATGCTTCTTGAAAATGTCACTGCAGGTGTCATAAGCCTCGATCCAAAGGGCCGCATTACCACAATAAACAGGTCTGCCTGTCAGATCCTTCAAAGGGATGCTTCCTCCCTTTTGGGCAAGGACTATCGTGAACTAATCCAGGGCGACGACTTTTCAGAGCTCGAGGGCGTTCCCCAGGAACTAAGGGCATCTGGAATAGGTAGTATAAAAAAATCCTGCAAGATTAATGTTGGGGGAAGTTCCAAGTCTCTGATTATAAATTTCTCTCTCCTAAAGGATAAGGACAGGATATCTGGTGTTCTGATCGTCTTTGATGACCTGACAGAGCTTGAAAAGATACAGCGCCTTGCTGCCTGGAGGGATGTTGCAAGGAGAATAGCACATGAAATCAAGAATCCCCTTACCCCAATCCAGCTGTCAGCCCAAAGGCTTAAGAGGAAATTCATCAATAAATTTGAGGAAAAGGAGCTCGAGGTCTTTAAAAGGTGCACTGACACCATCATAAACCAGACAGATGAGCTCAAAAAACTTGTCAATGAATTCTCGAGATTTGCCCGGATGCCTGCTCCAGTCCTCAAGCCAACGGATATTCGACCTATTCTTCAAGAAATAGAGGAGATCTATAGGCCATTAATCAATGTTTCAACTGAAATTTCCACGGATTTTCCAAAAATTATCATGGACCCTGAACAGATAAAAAGGGTCTTTATAAACATCATCGACAACTCCATATCTGCCGGGCAGGCCAGAAACGTTTCAATCAAGTGTTTCGTGGAAAACGATGGCAAAACTGCTGTCATTTCCATAGCGGATGATGGAAAGGGGATTTCAAGGGAAGATATCTCCAAGGTATTCGACCCATATTTTTCAAGAAAAAAGGGTGGAACAGGCCTTGGACTTGCAATAGTAAAATCCATAATCGATGCCCATGATGCCACGATTGAAATAGAGTTGAATAAACCTTCTGGGGTGATATTCTATATAAAGTTCAAGGTGGAAACTAAAAAGCGTCCGTCTAAGCCTTCTTCAAATGACAAAAAAGACAATTCTGATAGTTGATGACGAGGAATCCATTCTCGATTCCATTGGAGACGTCCTCCAGGACGAGGGCTACCGGGTAAAAACGGCCTCTGGTGGCAAGGAGTGTCTGGAAATCCTGGAATCTGGCGAACCAGTTGATCTGGTGCTACTAGATATCTGGATGCCAGACCTCGATGGCATCGAGGTGCTCAAAAAGGTGAAGGAATCGTGGCCGTTCCTTCCAGTCATCATCATGTCTGGCCATGGCACCATAGAAACGGCTGTAAGCGCCACCAAACTGGGTGCCCACGACTTTATTGAAAAACCCCTATCCATAGAACCCCTTCTTATCTCTGTAGAAAATGCCCTGAAATTCAAGGAGCTTCAGGAAGAAAACAGGCTGCTAAAGGAAAAAAGCAGCAAAATCGTAGAGATAACTGGCAAGAGTGAAAAGATAAAACAGCTCAAGGAACAGATTCGAATCGTTGCACCCACAGATGCATGGATTCTTATTCAGGGCGAAAACGGCACCGGAAAGGAGATCGTGGCCCAGACCATTCACAGGCTCAGCAAAAGAAGCAACAGGCCCATGGTTGAGGTGAACTGTGCCGCCATTCCAGATGAACTCATTGAAAGCGAACTGTTCGGACATGAAAAGGGTGCATTTACCGGGGCTGTGTCCATGAAGAGGGGCAAGTTCGATCTTGCCAATGGAGGAACCCTGTTTCTCGATGAAATCGGGGACATGGCCCTCAAGACCCAGGCAAAGATACTTAGAATCATTCAGGAACAGAAGTTTGAAAGGGTGGGCGGTTCCAAGACCATCTCTGTGGATGTGCGGATAATAGCTGCCACCAACAAGAACCTGGAGGAGGAGATAAAAAAGGGCAACTTCAGGGAGGATCTTTACTTCAGACTAAACGTCATTCCAATAGAAGTGCCGCCTTTGCGGGAAAGAAAGGAGGATATACCCCTTCTCGTACAGGAATTTCTAAACGAGTTCTCAAAGGGCACCATTGAAATGGAAAAAGAGGCCATAGAGGCCCTTTACAACTACGACTGGCCTGGAAACATTCGTGAACTAAGGAATCTCATAGAAAGATTGGTGATTCTTTCCCGCGGAAATCTAATAACCAAAAAGGACCTTCCAAAACATTTCCTCTCTGGCTCCTCAGTAGGGGATGCCCAGGTACTTAGCGGCAGTGAGGCTGAATGTTTTACATGCCCAGATTTCAAAAGGGCAAGGGCCATCTTTGAAAAGACCTACCTTGAAAGGAAGCTGTCGGAATTTGGGGGAAACATCAAAAGGACAGCAGAATCAATAGGCATAGAGAGACGGCATCTTTACAGAAAAATCAAGTCCCTTGGGATCCAAAACTAATCTTCTTCTCTTCACCCTTGATGAGTCTGGCTATGTTGTCCTTATGTCTTATCCAAATTATGAAACAGACTGTCCAGGCCATGGTTTCTATGAATGAATCGGGCCTGAACAGGAAGATAAGAATGGGCATGGACGCAGCTGCAGCCAGGGAACCCACTGATACGTATTTTGTGTAGAAAACCGCTGCTACAAAAATGAGCACAGCCACACCAACGGCCTCTGGACACAGGGCCAGAAACACGCCAAGTGCCGTTGCAACACCCTTTCCGCCACTGAATTTAAGAAAAACCGAATAGCAGTGGCCTACCACAGCAGCCAGCCCTGTCAGGGCAATATAAAAGGAGGGAAGCCCCATTTTCAAAGCAAGATAGGCAGGAATCAGGCCTTTTAGCATGTCGAAAATCAGGGTGGCCACTCCCCAGCCCTTTCCAAGCCCCCTTGCTATGTTTGTGGCTCCAATGTTTCCGCTTCCGTAACTTCGTGGATCTATTCCCTTGAACCTCGAAAAGACGAGACCAAATGGAATCGACCCGGCCAAATATGCTATGACTGGTAGAACGTAGGGATATGTCAAAAAGAACTCTTTCATTTCCTTCAACTTTTTTCGCACAGAAGTCTTGCTATGTCATCAAAGCTATCTGCATGAAAGGGCGTGTCCAGCTGCCTATTTTTGTAGGCTATCAGAGGAATGTCCGCATTTCTAGCCGTATCTTCATCCACCTTAGAATCCCCCACATAAACTGCATCCTCGCGGTCGCAACCTAGTCGGCCCAAAATCAACTCGATTCCCTCTGGATGGGGCTTTGGCCTTTCGACATCCAGGGCGCAAACAATCTCATGAAACAGGCTGTCTAGGTTGTAGAGTTCAATGAGCTTGGGCATGGTTGTGCTCCGGTTGGTGGAAATGGCGGTGAGTCTATCCTTTTTCAAACGGGATACGGTTTCCACCATTCCAGGCTCAACCGTCATATATTGGAGGAAGTCTGCATAATCTATCTTGTCGTAGACTTCAAAGGCCTTTTGTATCAGTTCCGGATAGTCTTTAAACAAGAAATTTATTGAATCAAATGCAGTATGCATGTGACAAAAGGCCATTTCATCCTGGGTAAGTGGTGCCCTGCCTGCCTGAGTGGCTATCTGGTTGTAAAAGGCCCTGTTGGCCTCCAGGGAGTTGAACAGGACTCCGTCACAATCAAATATAATGAGCCGCTTTCTGAATAAATCCATTTATCAGTGTGCAAGCCTTTCGATATCGTTTTTCATAGCAAATCCCTTGAGCTCAAAATTACCATCCATTTCTTTTGAGGCAACAAATACCTTGTGGCTTTCACCCATGCCCTGGGGAAAGATAAGGGATTTGACACCTGCAAGCACTGGCGAAAATGGATCGAGGCGGCCAAATGCCTTTTCCACAGTATCCTCGATATCAAGCCCCCCAAGAAACGCCCACTGGGGCGTATAGCCTTCTGATCTGAAACCGGCCTCTTCGAACCACTCCTTCACATCAGAGAAATTGACATGGGCGGTCATGTCTATGAGCCCAGGGAAATTGAGAAATTCCTCGGTTATTTTTTGCCTGGTATAACCCAGCAGTGTTCCACGATTTCTGTAATCTGCGTAATATTCCTGCCTGGAATATCCATAGTCTATTGTGAGAAAGAACCCTTTTTCAAAGTTGGTTGCCAATTTTTCTATCCATTTTTTAAGTTCGAGATTTATCTCTGTCCGATAGCCATTTGGAAGGTGGCCAAGGTGCCTTTCAATATAGGATTTGAGCTGTGGCTCTGTAACTTCCCTGAAACTTTCAACCAGGTTGCCACTTGAATCTACATCCACGAATATCTCATGAAAGATATCATCAGATTTTTCAATTACGTGAACGGGAAAGGCATCAAAGAGTTCATTTGCAATAATAACACCCTTGAAGTTTTCAAGTTGGGAAAAATCCTTCACCAAGGAAAATCTTTCTTTGACATCCTCAAAGACTTCTGACAACACCTCTTGTCTTACAGGCAGGGGTTCAACAACCTTGTATTCAAGGTCTTTGTAATATTCAGGCAGGAACTTTTTGAAGTATTCCAAAATATCCTTTGCCAGCATGCCAGTGCCGGCGCCAAACTCACATATCTGAAATGGGCCTTTATCGAACCCAATATCGAAAAACTGTCTTATTTGAACAGCGATCAGGTATCCGAAAAGCTTGCTGGTGTGGGGTGCCGTTACGAAATCCCCATCCTTCCCAATCCTGATTTCCGATTGTGAATAATATCCATATTTTTCTTCATAAAGTGCCAAGGCCATGAAATCCTTGAATGAAATTGGCCCTTCATTTTCAATCTTCTTGATTATGATCTCTCTTAATGCCCTGGAATTGTTGATCATCACTTATCGGCCTTTTTGAAAAAAAAGTTAAAAGATTTTTTAAAAAAGTTGAAATCCGGTTCGTTGTTGAAACTTGTGATAAAATTATGCTTTTTTCATATTCAAATATGATAATTTTTGTTATATTTTCATTGCCATAAACACCTTTTCAAGATTTAACATGTCCTTATTTTTAATCATATTTTTTTATAAGTAGAGGAAGAATAATGTTAAAGATCAAAGCGCAAAAGGAAAATCTCATTTCTGCCTTATCTAAGGCCCTTCCTATCGTGGACAAGAAAACCATAATGACCATCATCAACAATGTGCTTTTATATACTGCAGAGGATCAGCTCGTCGTCGAGGCCACTGATCTCGAGATATCCTTCAGGACAATCATACCTTCCGAGGTCATAGACAGCGGAAGCATTACAATAAATGCCAGAAAACTCTATGAAATAATAAAGGAGATAAACGAACCCTCCATCATTTTGGAAGAACTCGACAACCACTGGCTCAGAATTCCCATTGGAGACAAGGCTGAATACACAATAGCAGGGCTCGCTCCGGATGAATTTCCAAAATTCAGGGATTTTCCAAATAAAGAGCCATTTGTTATACCTGGCAAGGTTTTAAAGGAATTAATTGAAAGAACAATCTTTTCCGTTTCCTACGATGACAGAAAATATGCCCTTTCTGGCATACTGCTTGAAATAGAAAAATCACAAGACGGACAAGGAACCACAATCCGGATGGTGAGTTCTGATGGCCACAGGCTAAATCTGGCTGAACACACACTTGAAAGTTCCTATGACGAAGAAGAGAAATTTTCAGTAATAATCTTGAGAAAGGGTGCAAACGAGCTGAAGAAGCTCTCTGATGCCAGGGAAGAGATCCTGTTGAATGCCGATGAAAAGTTTTTGTATGTCAAATCAGACAACGATCAACTCGTAATCAGACTCATAGAAGGTGCATTTCCTGACTATACGGCAATCATTCCAAAGGAGAAGAACAGGTCCTTTTATTTTAACAAAAAAGATGTCCTGGCAGCCTTGAAAAGGATATCGATTGTGATACAAGACCCATCTTTCAAGGGAATAAAGGCCTCGATTTCTCCAAACATGATGAAACTGGAATCCCTCGATAAAAAGATAGGCCAGGCAGAGGAAAAGCTTGAGATCTCATATTCGGGAGAACCCTTTGAACTTGCCTTCAATGCCAGATATCTTATTGAGGTCTTGCAGGTCATGAAATCAGACACTGTTGAAATGACATTTAACGACGAAGACTCGCCTATAATTGTTGAAGGTGAGGACGATAAGGGCTTTACTGCACTCATAATGCCCATGAGTTTGGAAGACGAATAAAAATACCCAACATTTTCACAAGGAGATACTTCGATTCATTATGAGCGAAACAAAATATAGCGCTGAACAGATCAAGGTCTTATCTGGACTGTCTGCAGTTAGAAAAAGACCTGCAATGTACATTGGAAATACAGGCATCGAGGGGCTTCACCACCTGGTGTATGAAGTGGTGGATAACAGCATTGACGAAGCCCTTGCAGGCTACTGCACAAAGATCGAGGTAATTCTGCATGAAGATGGCAGCGTAACCGTAATAGACAATGGCCGAGGAATTCCTGTAGATATTCACCCAACAGAAGGCATCTCTGCACTGGAACTTGTTATGACAAGGCTTCATGCAGGGGGCAAGTTCGACCATCAGACATACAAGGTCTCGGGTGGTCTCCACGGAGTTGGAATATCGGTGGTGAACGCCTTGTCGGAGTATCTCGAGGTTGAGGTATACAGGAACAACAAGATCTATCGCCAGTCCTACAGGAGGGGGGAACCAACTGGCCCCCTTGAGATTGTGGGCGAAACCGATAAAACCGGCACCAAGATAAGGTTCAAGCCAGACCCGGAGATATTCAAGGAATCGTGCCAGTTCGATTATGAAATACTCGTCTCTCGAATGAGGGAGCTTGCCTTTTTGAATCCAAATATCACCATCAAGATATCTGACGAAAATACTGGCAGAGAGGATGTATTTCACTTCAAGGGGGGAATTATTGAATTCGTCCAGTATCTCAACAAAAACAAGGACGTAATTCACAAGGAACCAATATACATCTCCGGGGAAAAGAATGACATCCAGGTGGAGGTCGCCTTTCAGTATAACACGAGCTACTCAGAGAGGATTTTGAGTTATGTAAATAACATTCGCACAAAGGAAGGCGGCACCCATGTAACAGGATTTCGCCAGGCCCTTACAAAGTGCATAAATAAATATGCAAGTGAAGATATTATTCCAAAAAA
>JAADCZ010000073.1 GCA_013154175.1 Thermodesulfobacteriota bacterium | reverse complement strand
AAAACTGAAAGGCAACGAAACGGGGTCTTGCCCCAGGGCCAAGCCCTGCCCTTTCCTCCAAGAGGTTTCGATAGTGGGCTACCAGCTCGGGCGAAACTGGTATGTCCATGCGAAAGTCGTCTTCGTCATCGAGCCTTGTCCCAAATATGCGTCTTAACACCTCGAGACGCTGGTCGATTGCGTGTTTTGAATTGTCATAGGGGACCCTGAAGGTGAGGAGGTGGCTGCACTTTTCATCCTTCTGGCCTATTCTGAAGATGAAGGGTATACCTGCTGCGTAGGCCGCCTCCACTGGGCAAGGGTCGCTGTCGTGAAATACTATGCACATGTCATAGTTCTTCCTGCGAAAGGTTTTTATCAGGGACAGACCATTTCTGTAACGCCCGCGATAGACCAAGACGTCGTCTGCCAGGTTCAGGCCTCTGAAAAGGGGGGCAACCTTGTCTCGAAGCAGAAGATCGATGGTTGCATCTGGAAGGAGTCTTCTAAGGGCCTTTATTCCAGGCACTGCAAAGAGGGCATCCCCTATGGCTGTCGAAGATACGACCAATACCCTTTTTGCCTCATGAGGCTTGAAGGGAGGCTCGACCCCTTGCCTCTTTCTCTTGAATTTTTCAATTTGCACAAGGGCCCAAACAGCAGCCCTGTAAACAGATTTCAATTGATGAAAGCCCCAAATTTTTGCCGGCTATTTTACACGCAAAATACCTTTTTTCGAGGTTTTTAGTTTGTCTAGGAAGGGATTTTTCCGAGGACGTGTTGGGGGAAGGTTCTTTCAAGACTGAAAATCGTCTTCTTTAAAGCATCAGAAACCCCGGACGCATATCCAAGGTTTCTGATAGCCTTAACTGATTAAAAAGGAACTGTAAGGGCCTGACTACTGGCCAAAGGATGCCAGCCTGTCCCTGATGGCTTCGAGTCTCTGCTCGAGCCATGACTTTTCCTGAAGCAACAGTTCCCTTTCGTCCTGGGAGAAGGCCATGTTGTTGCCGGAACCCTGACCAAAACCGCGTCTGCAAAATCCGGCCATGGCACCTCTGCCCTGTCGCCTTGGGCCTTGATTCATTCTGCAATTGGCCCCTTGCTGCCTAAAACAGCGTCCGCGACGCCTTCCGGCGCCTTGCCCTGCACCCATGGGTACGGGATTGTTAAAACCAGGCATGTTTTTCACCTCCTTTTTTGAGCTTATGCCTAAAACATAATGAGCATAAGCTCAAAAATCAAGGAAAATCTTGCCCTCAGGGGAAAAACAGTTGCGGCTACCCGGTAACACCCGCTCAATTCCGGTTGGGGTATCTGGGGCTTCTGCCAAAGACCATTGTATTCAAGGGATGGTCAAGAAACCTTGCCACAACATCACACTTTATCTTGAAGATGAAAAAGATTTCCCGTTCCTCATGGGAGAGGGTTTCGAAGTTGCCCTGCCCCTTGCTGATAATGATGGGGGCAGATTCATACAAGGCCCTGAACTCATCTGAGCACCACTCGAGTATTGTGCCTGGTGCCTTACATCCAGAAGAAACAAGTTTTGCCACCTTATCAAGGCCTGCATCCACTGCATCCTCCATGGTGACATCATTTATTATGGGCCCTCCCCTTACGACATAGGTAACCGGGACCTTTAGCTCCTCAATCAGAAGCCTGTCGAATACGGTCTCACCGCAGTTGTCTCCAAGGTATAATATCCAGTCTGCTTGCCTTAAGCGCTTTTTAAAAAGTGAATATTCCCAGAGGGAAAATCTGGTGGTAAGGGCCTTGTCTATCTCATCCAAGATATTGAAATCACTTGAGATGCCATAATCTATAACATTGCCACAAGCAGCATACCTTATGGCAGCCTCGAGCCTGTCTGAACATCTTGATATCCTTTCCTTGAGTTCTGGATAAAGCTCAAGGGCCTGCCGTGTGCTCTCCTTTTTAAGATTATAAAAGGGGTCATCTTTGCCAGTTACCCTGGCAATCATCTCATATAGTGCCACGGCATTTTGGGGCGGAGACCAATCCTCATTCACATTGGCTAGCACCTGTCCGCATCCCTTTACCATTTGCCAAAGACGCGTATTGGAACACTCAAGGAGCCTTCCTGTTCTGACAGCCTGTTTTATGAAACATGATGGACAATCAAGGTGCATCTTCATGACTTTTGCCAACCTGTCTCGAGTTCCTTCAGTTTTTCGAGCACGGCATCGGCATGCCTTACCTCCTGGCCCTTTCGTTTCGTCCTGACCCGCACATTTTTCCAGTTCCATGCAACCTTGCCGTCTGGATCTATGATGTAGGTTGAGCGAATCACCCCCTCATACTCCTTGCCATAGTTCTTTTTCTTGCCCCAAGCACCATAGGCCTTCAATACTTCCCTTTCTGGATCCGACAGGAGCCGCACCTTGAGGCCATGTTTTTCCTGAAATTTCTTGTGACTTTTCACACTGTCCGGACTCACGCCAAGGACAGTGCACCCTAGTTCCTGAAACTGGGGCAAGGTCTCTGTAAAGTCACACGCCTCCTTGGTGCATCCAGAGGTGTTGTCCCTGGGGTAAAAATAGAGAACCACCCACTGGCCCTTATGGTCTGAAAGGCTTACTTCCTTTCCATCCGAATCCAAAAGCGTAAAATCTGGTGCCACCTGGCCCTTTTCTAGCATGGTCTAAGACTCCTTTTATTTTGTCACAGATTCAAAAAACTCTTCGAGATCCCTACCCTTGTTCTCAAGGAGCTCCTCAAGGTCTTCATCCTTCATGGGCTTTAGCATGTCTGGATTGTCTGGCACGGTCCAGCCAAAGAGCATGCGGGCAATCTTCCCCTTCTCGATGGCAACCAGAAAGGCAACGTCCCCATCCCCCTTGTGATTGAGGCCAAATTCGAACTCATCGAAGTCATCAGGCTCATCTGGGGCATACCTGACCTTCATCCCCCATTTGGACAAAAGATTTGAATCCGTAGCCCTCGTGACATCAAGTTCCTTGCCAAGAAAACGTCTGAATCGTCTCATGAGTATGCCTCCTCACACCACCTTGATGGCCCATCCCTAGACCCCTTAAAAATCCCAATGAATAAAGGCCCGGGTCAGGAAAATCAATGGCTCATGCCCTGTATTCATTTCTGAAAGTGTGCTATGAAGCCCCAATGGGCCTGACAGTCTTGTGAAAGGATTATATTGTAACATAAAAGTTTATTTGTCATATTTTTCCATGATGCAAATACCAGATATCAAGACCTCCATTGGACTTTTGAAAAGAAAGGAGACGCCCATTCATATAATGAGGCACTGTGTCAGGGTGGCTCTTGTCTCCAGGTATTTGGGAAGTAAGCTCAGGGAAAGGGGCTGTGACCTTTGCCTGGAGTTGATAATGGCAGGCGCCCTGCTCCATGATGTTTCAAAGTATGAATCCATCAGAAACGGGGGTGACCATGCAGAAATGGGCGCACGTTTCCTAAAGGAGCTTGGATATCCAGAGGTGGCAAGGATTGTGAAGAACCATGTCTATCTGGATTATGATCCAGGGGCCGGGGGAGGAATTAGTGAGGAGATTATTGTCAACTATGCAGACAAAAGGGTAAAACACACCGACGTTGTCAGTCTGGAAGATAGGTTTCGTGATCTTCAGGCCCGTTACGGCCTCGATGCCATGAGGCGACAGCGCATTCAGGCACTCTATCAGCAGAGCAAGGAGATGGAACGGGCAATATTTTCCAGACTAGAAATTCATCCAGATGATCTGACAAAAATTTTCAGGAGGTAACTCATGGCTGAATCAAATGTTCTAACATTTTATGGACATTCCGCTTTTTGCATAACCACCACCAAGGGGCTCAAGATATGGATCGACCCGTGGCTGGACAATCCCGAGGCGCCAGAGAACGCAAAGGCCGATTTGCAGGCGGATCTCATACTCATTACCCACGGCCACGGCGACCATCTGGGTAACTGCATGGAAATGGCAACCTCATCTGCCACGGAAATCGTTGCTATCCACGAGATTCAGCAGTTTCTCCTCACAAAGGGGATACCAAATGTTACAGGAATGAACATTGGCGGCACCTATATAACCAAGGGAATTTCCATAACCATGGTGCCTGCAGTGCACAGCTCCTCCATCCAGGATGGTCAGGATATATTCTACGGGGGAGAGGCAGCAGGCTTCATAATAGGGCTTGAAAATGGCACGAAGATTTACCACGCAGGCGACACTGCGCTCTTTGGGGACATGGCAATAATTGGCAACCTTTATGCCCCAAAGGTGGCGCTGATACCCATTGGAGATCACTACGTCATGGGGCCAAAGGAGGCTGCCTATGCATGCAAGCTCCTGAATCCAAGCGTGATCGTTCCAATGCACTACGGCACATTCCCCGTCCTGACAGGCACTGTGGGAGAGTTTGAAAGGCAGATGAAGGCCCACCATATAGATGCCGATCTGCTTGTAATCAAGCCTGGTGAGAGTGCAGAAATAGACTGACAATAATCCATAAAATGCTCTTCGTATCAGTGGGAGCAGGCCGTCATTTATGGGCCGACTTGAAATCTGTGGCCTGATTTGGTACGTTACTTAGTCGGTTCTTTACAATTTATTTGCAAAGGCCTGCTCTTTGCGTCAAACAGGGCCGTTTAAGGCCTTGTTTTATGGAAGGAACTAGGTAATACCGCCTTCCAAAAATTTAACATCACCCCCTTCCCACCGATGCCAATTTGTCAAAACTTGACGTGATTTTTGGGAGAGATCGCTGGGGCCTAACCATGTATTTAAACTGCTGATAAAAGGAGCGACCAATGTCTGAAAACATCAAGAAGATGCTGATTGCCAACAGGGGTGTGCCAGCCGTCAGGATTATGCATACCTGCAGGGACAGGAGGGTTCCTACTGTTGCAGTTTACAGCACACCAGACAGGCTTGCCTACCATGTGATGATGGCTGACGAGGCCATTCACATCGGTGAGGCGCCTCCAATCGAATCCTATCTCAACATGGAGAAGATGATCGAGGCAGCCCACAAGACCAAGGCCGATGCCATTCACCCAGGTTGGGGTTTTTTGGCTGAAAATGCGGACTTTGCCGAGATGGTCAAGGATGCCGGCCTGAAATGGGTGGGGCCAGATCCCAAGGTCATCCGCATGATGGGTGACAAGATCGAGGCCAAGAGAAGGGCCCAAAAGGCAAACGTTCCAACCATTCCAGGAATCAGTAACGTCAACAGTGTGGAACAGATAAAGGAATGGATGGAAAATGAGTCTGTGGACTTCCCCATCATGATAAAGGCTGCAGCCGGCGGTGGCGGAAAGGGAATGGTCAAGGTCTCAAACAACGACGAGCTGCCAATGGCCTTGGCCCAGGCAAAAAGTGAGGCAAAAAAGAGCTTTGGCGATGATACCCTGCTTGCAGAAAAGTACATCGAGCGGGGCCGCCACATAGAGGTTCAGATAGTTTCGGACAATTACGGCAACGTCTTCCATCTCTTTGAAAGGGAGTGCACACTTCAAAGAAGGAACCAGAAGATTATCGAAGAGGCCCCTTCTCCTTCAATCGATGAAAACATCAGACACGAAATCTGTTACACAGCCATCAGGCTCATGAGGGAGATTGGTTACAATACCGCAGGGACTGTGGAGTTCATCTTCGACAGTGCCACCAAACGTTTCTACTTCCTCGAGGTCAACACGAGGCTCCAGGTCGAGCATGGTGTCACCGAGCTCATAACCGGTCTGGACATTGTGGGCCTCATGATGGATGTGGTGGAGAACAAGGAGCTCGAGCTCACCCAGGACCGCATCCATATGAACAGGTGGGCACTGGAAGTCAGGGTCAACGCAGAGGATCCAAAGACATTCAGCCCATCCTTTGGCACAATTTCAAGGCTTCAGTTCCCCACAGGCCCCTGGCTCAGGATAGCAACGGGAGTTTACGAAGGAGCAGATATTCCTCCATATTACGACTCCCTCATCATGCTCATCATGACAACAGGAAGGACCAGGGAGGGGGCAATCAAGGTCATGGACAGGACCTTGAGCCGAAACCTCAGAATAGAAGGCGTAAAGACCCTTACCCCTCTCCTGCTGAGCATTATCAGGCACGAGGCCTTCAAGAGGGGTGAATTCTCAACGAGATTCATTGAGAATCATCTGGACGAACTGGTCTCCATGTTCAAGGAAAAGGACACCCAGGACGAGGTCTTGAAGATCGCAAAGTATGTTGCTGAAATAACGGCACTTGGCCCTCAGGAGTGGATGTAGCATGAAAGCAAACGAGATAACCAAAGACAAGTGGATCAGGCCGGGTATGACACCGGCTGAGATAGTAAAGTTTCTTAGGGAGCTGGATGGAGTTGCCCTAACGTGCACAGGGATGAGGGATGCAGGGCAGTCAGACTTCAAGAACAGACACCGCATCCATGACCTTTCTTCACTGTGTCCATACTACGAGGACATGCTCCTTTTCAGCTCTGAGTGTCATGGTGGTGCAAGGTGGCACGTTGGCATCATGAACCGAAAGGAGAGCCCCTTTGAGGAGATCGAGATCCTCAGAGAGAAGATGCCAAGCGTCATGCTCCAGACCCTCATCAGGGAAACAAACCTCTGGGGTTACAGGCCCTACCCCAAAAACGTGATTGAATACGTTGTTGAAAGGGTGGACATTGACGTATGGCGCTGTTTCTCTTTTCTGAACGATGTGCGTAACATGCGCACAGTGGCTGAAATCGTCATGAAGAGAAACAGGCTCTTTCAGCCTGCCATCTCATTCACCCAGGCAGAGTGGACAACGAACGAATACTATCTGAGTGTTGTCGACGATATTGTGAGCCTGTGTGGCGGTGTGGATGAAATCGTCCTTTGTATCAAGGACATGGCTGGAGTTGGCAGCCCTGAAAGGATAAGAAGCCTTGTGGATGCCATAAAGCAGAAATATCCAGATCTTATAATTCAGTATCACCGCCATGCAACAGACGGCCTTGCCATGCCTGCCCTTCTTGCAGCAGCCCAGGCAGGAGCCAAGATCCTCGATGCAGAAGAGGACTCCTTGACCCGCTTTTACGGCCAGCCGCCAATCCTTGGCCTTCAGAGCTACCTTGAGGAGTCTGGCATTCCAGTCGTCTTGAACAGGGATGCATGCGTCAAGGCGGTTCAGAAGATACGTGACTGGATAGGCCATTACGAGTGGGCAGAATCCCCATTCAAGGGCTTTGACCACCAGGTCACAGAGCACAGGATGCCTGGTGGAGCATTCCCGAGCTCCTTTGAACAGGCAGAAAAAGGTGGATTCCTCCATCTCATGCCTGCAATCCTGAAGCTCATGTCCCTCTACAATAAAATTGTAAAGTACTTTGACGTTACCCCAGGCTCCCAGATTACCTGGGTTACCTGTAGCGGTATCATAAACAAGTACGAGAAGGAACAGGGGGAAACGGGTGTCAAACACGTAATCGAGCTTCTCACCAAGTTCGTTGAGGAGAAGAACCAGGACTTTGATGCCATGGATCCCAAGGAGCAGGAGGAGCTCCTTCAGCTCTTCAGGCATGCCCCTGGCGACTTCAAGAACCTTCTCCTTGGTGGCTATGGCCGCCTTCCCCAGGGCTGGCCAGCAGACTGGGTCTATCAGAGCACATTTGGCGATGAGTGGGAGGAAAAGATCAAGGAAAGGGACGATTCCTCACCCCTTGACTCAGTAAAACCCGACGACCTTGAAAAGATAAAGACTGACCTTGGAGTAACCTTGGGACGCGAGCCAACAGATGAGGAATTCACCCTCTATCTCATGCACCCCAAGGATACTGTCAACTACATAGAATTCAGGGAAAAGTATGGTGACACCCCGCTTGTCCTTCCAACAGATGTTTGGAGGGAGGGACTCAAGACACCAGGTGACAAGGTGGAATTTGAGCTTCAGGGCAAGCCATACTGTATAGAGCTTCTTTCCATTGGCGCCGAGCACGAAGGTCTCATCCATGTCGTTATGAAAATCAACAACAAGACAAAGGTCTACAAGGTTGAGACCCCAAGGGCCAAGAAGGTGGAAATCCGGATGGCCAAGGGCGAGAACGAGATCGGCGCACCCATCAATGGAAACGTCTGGAGAATCGGAAACCCAGACCGTGGAACCATAAAGGTTGGTGACATTGTCCATCAGGGTGAGGAAATTGCAAACCTCGAGGCAATGAAGATGGAAAATGCCATAGTTGCCCCCTTTGATGCAGTTGTTGAGGAGATAGCCGTAAAACTCAACGACCAGGTCCAGGAAGGGCAGCTCCTCTTCGTACTCAAAAAACGTGACTGATCTTTTAAAAAAGGTCACACCTCTTTTTAGGGACCATGTCTTTGCAGGCAGGTCCCTTCTTTTTTTGGACGAGGTGGACTCCACCAACCTCCTGTGCCTGAGGACTCCGGAGCTACTTTCCACGCCAGCTCTTTTGGTACAGGCAGCCGTGCAGACAAAAGGCATTGGACGAATGGGCAGGCAGTGGGAAGGTGGAGCCTCAAATCACCTTTTTTGCTCTTTCATATACCATCCGGAAAACAACTCTCAAAAGATACCTGTCATTACCCTTTTGGCAGGCCTTGCCCTCTATGACGCATTGAGGTCTCTTGGGGCTACCAATCTTTCCATCAAGTGGCCCAATGACATACTCATTTCAGGGAGAAAAGTGGCTGGCATCTTGTGCCAGTCAAAACCCGTATCTCCTACAAACCTTGCAGTGGTCATAGGTATTGGCGTTAATGTGCAGGGCGATTCCATGCAGTTTCCAAGAAAGTTGCAAAAAAAGGCCACTACCCTAGAAGAACAAGGCATGAATGTGGCTGTAAATAGTGTGCGGGATGAAATAGCAAGATGTCTCGAAACCGTTCTGGTTAGATTCCATTCTGGGCAGCTTAAAGCCATTCTTGATGAATGGACAAATAAGGCCCTGTGTATAGGAAGGATGATTAGATTTCAAAACAAGGGGAAGGAACAGATTGGCAAAATTACAGGAGTTGATATGAGCGGGCGTCTCCTGGTGCTTGGGCATGATGACAGGGTCTATAAAGTGGAGTCTGGGGAAATAGACTTTGCCTATGATGAAGATTTGGATGACTCGGACAATAGAGGTCCTGAATCATGAAAGTTTATAATATGAGCATAATAGAAATACAAAAATATGGTTTTGAAATTTTAACTCAGAACCTCGGTGTTATTGGAATGCTAAAATTTATTCAACAATTTGACAGAGGGCATGGAGACTACACAAAAGAGCGCTCAAAATGGCTAGATAATCCCACCATTGAAGAGATTGAAAATGAAATAAGGCAACTACATGCAAAGCACAGTAAAAGCCATAAGAAGTAAATAAACCTTAAGACCTCCCCTTTATTTTTACACAGTAGTCTGCTAGCAAATTTCTCGGTATTTAGCCACCATTTCTCCTCCTTGACATGACAAGCAGCCAGAACTACCTTTTTTACCAGCAAAAGTGATGCGACTTGGGAAAATGTGGAGCTATTTTCAAC